>JAYEKJ010000027.1:8566-16530 GCA_034660975.1 Campylobacterota bacterium | reverse complement strand
TTGAGACTATATCTTTAAAAACAGGTCTAAGTTTACTAGAATTAGAAGATTTAAAAAATAAAGTATAAAATTTGAATAAAAATACAGTACATGAGATAGCTAACTACTTACATCAGATTATCAGTAATGCTCAGTATATTGAGGATAATAGCAGTTCATCTCAATATGCTAAAAAAATAAAAAGTGCTGCATATAGTATCGATGCTCTTATAACTGATTCAACTGTAAAAAAACCAGATATACAGATGGATAAAGAGAGTGAAAAAGTTGTTGATTTTACAAAGTTTGTTGGATTAAATGTACTGATAGTAGATGATTTGATAGAGAATATTCAGATAATGGAGAGTATTTTCAAGACTTTATCTTGTAGTATTTTTACAGCTATGAGTGGAGAGGAAGCTTTAAAACTTTTTGAAAATGGTTGCAGACCTGATATAGTAAGTATGGATATGATTATGCCAGGGATTGATGGTGCTAAGACAACTTTTGAACTTAAAAAGTTAGGTTGTGGAGCTTACTTTATAGCGATTAGTGCATTAAAAAACCAACCACATGATATAGTTTCTCTTTTTGATTGTTGGTTGCCAAAACCATTTACATCCCAACATATAAATGGTGCTTTATCTGGGTACCATACATCAAAAATAGAGAAAAAACCAGATACAACTTTTAAAATAAAGGATGAGATTTCACCAGAGCTTAAAAATGAGATATTTTATTTAGCAAAAAATGGTGCTTATAGTGAGTTGTGTAGGGTGATTGCAACACTACAAGATTCATCAACAAAAAAGTTTTTAAATAACGCTATTAAAAAAATCGATTTTAATTCTATTATAAACTCCATCGTTTCTCCATCATCAGATGATACAATAGCAGATATTTCAACCAAAGGTTTGTAATGATTTTTTCAGAAAATGATGCTCCTAGAGTGTTGCTTGTTGATGATAGACCTGAAAATATATCAATTCTTATAGATATGTTAAAACCACTCAACTTAGATATAGTTGTCGCACTAGATGCTGAGGATGTGTATGAGAGGGTAAAAGTTTATGATTTTGATTTAATATTGCTTGATATTATTATGCCGGATGTGGATGGGTACGAGGTGTGTCAAATATTGAAAAATAATCCTAAATATAAAGATATCCCATTGATTTTCATATCAGCACTTAGTGGAGTGGAGGATAAGATAAAAGGCTTTGCTTGTGGGGGAGATGATTATATCACTAAGCCACTTCTACAAAATGAGTTGATAGCAAGAGTTAAGCTTCACCTTCAAAAAGGCTTACTTCTTAAATCACTAAAACAGCTACTACGAAAATCATATCATGAACTATATAATCCTCTCGCCATCATAAATACCTCCTTAGAGATGCAAAATATGAAGTATGGTAGTACAAATTATACAGATGCAATTACCGTAGCTTCAAGAACCCTTCAAGTTGTGTATGATGATTTATACTATTCATTATCTACAAGAGGGGAAGATAGAAAAAGGGTATCGATTAATCTTGCTCAGTTTGTCCAAAAAAGGATAGATTATTTTTATTATCTAAGTAAAACTAAAAAGATAGTTATAGATTTTAAACGCTCAGATGATACTATTGTTGAGATGATAGAGATGGATATACAACGGATAGTAGATAACACAATATCAAATGCGATTAAATATGCTTTGCATGGTTCAGTTGTTGATATATCTGTAATAGATAGCGATAATGGTGTGATATTTCAGTCAAAAAACAATGGAGCAACCATTGATAATCCTCACAAAATTTTTAACCAAGGGTATAGAGAGAATTACGAGCAGGTTGGTATGGGAATAGGTTTAGAGATTGTTGCATCAATCTGTCATAATTATAATATACAACCAGAAGTTATCTCAGAAGATAGTTTAACTGTTTTTAAATATAAAATACCAAAAGTGAAAAAATAATGGCTTTAAATATTCAACAAAATAAAAAAGATTATCTATTAGAGTATGCAAACAAATATAGTATCCTTTATGTAGAAGATAGTAAAACTGCAAGAAAAAGTATGAGGGATGTTTTAAGTATATTTTTTAAAGATATTAAAATTGCTCAAGATGGTTTACATGGTTTAAAAAGCTTTCAAAAGTTTTCCCCAAATATCATAATTACAGATATTAATATGCCAAATATGAATGGATTAGAGCTTATAGAAGAGGTACAAAAAATAGATTCAGAAGTGAGTTTTATCATATTAACTGGATTTACAGAAAACAAGCATCTACTTAAAGCTTTAGAGTTAGGGATAAACAAATACTTAATAAAACCAATCAATGAAAATAAGCTTATAGATGTTTTATATCAAAGTGTATATGATTTAGAATTTAAGTATCAATTTGAAAGGATGAAGGAGGAGCAGGAACTTTTAAATCTTACAATGGATTTATCACCAGTATTAACTGTTTTAGAAAAGAGTGGTGATGTAAAATATATGAATAACTCTTTTTTAGATTTCTTAGGATATGAAAATCATGAAGAGTTTACATCTTCACACAGATATTTATATGAGATACTTGATGATTTAGATTCAAATATTATTTTTAAAAACTATGATGAGTATCTTGCAAATATATTGAATTATGAAAAAAATGAAAATAAAGTATCTATAAAGAAAAAAGATAAAACCTACCATATTTTTAAGGTTATATATAAGTTTTATCCACATACAGATACATTAGTTTCATTTTTTACAGATATTGATAATATAGAAGAGAAGACAAAAGAGTTAATAAAACTCTCCGAAGTTGATACACTTACAAATATATATAATAAATATGCATTTGATAAATATTTTGAAATCATATATAGTAAGTTTAGAGCTAAAAAAATAGATGATGTGTCGATTGTTTTGATAAACATAGATAACTTAGATACGGTTAATGAATCTTATGGTCGAAACACTACTGATAAAATCATCCACTCAGTTGCAAGTTTTATAAAACAAAATCTTTATAATGGTGAGTTTTTAGCTAGGTTTAATAGTGATGAATTTATTTGTATTTTAAACAATAAAGACCTCAAGGCTGCACATAAAGATGCAGAAACATTAAGATTAGCATTTATGGAACAGTTTGATTCTAAGTTGACTTGCTCTTTTGGTGCAACACAATTTAAGATAAGTGATGAGAAAAAAGATATATTATATAGATTGAATGATGCGATGCTTAAAGCCAAAAAAGGTGGTAAAAATATGGTAACTATTGCTATTTAGATTAATTTGATACAATATATTAAACCCGAATTATGCAATGGGTAAATTTTGTAAATTCCTATTGCATAATTCGGGTTAAAATTGTCATTTAGGGTCTATTATGAGAGTGCTTCTACTAGAAGATGAACATCTGTTAAATACAAATATAAAAGATTTTCTTGAGTTTAAGGGTATGCTTGTTGAATCCTATACAAATGGTGCAGATTTGTTAAAGAACTCTACATTTAAAGCAGATATCGCTATTTTAGATATTGAAGTTCCAGGTGCTAATGGATATGAGGTTATAGAGTGGATTAAACAGGTTGATAGTGAGATTCCTACTATTTTTATGACTGCTTATACCGATATAACAAGTATAGAAAAAGCCTATGACTTAGGTTGCTCTGATTATCTGAAGAAACCTTTTGATTTAATCGAATTATGGCTGAGGGTGCAACATCTTCTTGATTTAAATGATTTGTTGAAAATATCTTTAGGCGATGGTGTGGTGTTTGATATAGAACGGGAACAACTTTATTGTAAAAATGAGATGCAAAAGTTAACAAAAATTCAAAGACAGATTCTAAAATCATTGATAAAACATAAGAACAGTATCGTTACCTATGATTTACTGATGGAAGAGGTGTGGAATGATGAGTTTGTTAAAGTAAATACAATCGCTTCGCATGTAAAAGAGCTTCGTAAATATGTCCCAAATAATCTTATAGAGAGTATAAGAGCTGAGGGTTATCGTTTGCATATACAGTAACTCCATACTTTCTCCATAAACTTTAACTACCATACTCTTCTATATTTTATAAAAGAGTATTTGATGAATCAAAAATTATTAAATTTAACATTGTTATATGTGGAAGATGATGAAGATACAAGAACAAGTCTTAGTGAAGTGTTTAGACATAAAGTTCAAAATGTTTTAGTGGCTAAAGATGGTGTGGAAGCATTAAAAATATTTAAAGAAAATAGAGTACATTTCATAATTAGTGATTATAATATGCCAAATATGGATGGGAATGAGTTATGCAAAGAGATTAAAAACATAGCACACACTATCCCTTTTGTTATGCTCACTGCTTTTAATGATACTAAATTACTTATAAACTCCATAGATGTTGGTGTAGATAAATTTTTACAAAAACCTGTGGATGCAAATAAATTATTTCTTGCTATCGATGATATATATGAAAAAATACTCAATCAATTTAAACTTGAAAAATCAACAGTTTGCCTACAAGAAGCTGAAAGAATCGCACTTTTATCTTATTGGGATGTCAATTTAAACAATGGTGTCGTCCATTTTTCACAAGAGGCAAAAGAGTTGTTTGGTTTCTCTGCTGAGAGTAAAGTAGATTATAAAGAGTTTGAAAAGATTGTAAAACTAGAAGATAAAGAGAATTTTATAAATATTTTTGAGCATAGAATATATAAAGATGAGAGTATAGATGAGATTGTATCTATTAAAAATAATGGCGATAGATACACATACATACATATAGTTGCTAAAAAATGGAAAAGTTCTATATGTGGAAATAATCATGTAATAGGCTTATTTCAAGATATTAGTGATCATGAGATTCAAAAACTTAGGCTTTTAAAAGAGACTCAGTGTGATTCAATGCTCAATATTTCTAATAAAAAATTTATCACTCTTGAGTTAGAGAATCTTATAAAAATTTCTAAACGATATGGGCATCATTTAGGGGTTATCTTTTTCGATATAGATGGTTTTAAAAAAATAAATAGTGATTATGGGCATCTTGTAGCTGATGATGTTCTTATTGATTTAGCAAAATTGATAAAATCAGATATTCGTCAAAGTGATTTTTTTGGAAGATGGGGTGGTGATGAGTTTATTATTATCACGGGGTATAGTTCTCCAGAATCAACTATTGAATTTGCTAAAAAAATACAAGCAAAAATAAATAATCATACTTGGGAGTCCAATATAGAATTAACTATTAGTATTGGTATATCATTTTATGAGCTTGGTGATGATGTAAAATCACTTATATATAGAGCTGATACTAAAATGTATGAAGCTAAAAAATCTAGTAAAAATAAAATTTGTTTTTAAATAGGGTCTATTATGAAATTAAATACTAAATATAAATTAATAAATATAGGGGCATTACTTTTGACCCTTATTGTTATCGTGAGTTTACATTTTGTAAAAGAGTATAGAGTTCAATCAGATTTAGATTCTAAACTTCATGTTGATAAAATTAGATACGAAACTATCTATGATTATTATAAATTACTTGCTAAAAATACGAATGAGTATGTTGTAAATTCTAAGGATACTATGGATATTTTAAAAAAACTACATGGTGCTAAACCTCAAGAACTCAACTCTATCCGTAGTGAATTAAAAAATCACTTAGATAAAAGCTATTCTAATTTACAGCAGATAGATTTTGAACAGCTCCATTTTCATCTAAAAAATAATCATAGTTTTTTAAGAATGCATAAAGTAGAAAAATTTGGTGATGATTTAACAGATATAAGATATGGGGTAAAGCTTGTAAATAAAACACTCAAAGCAGTAGATGGTTTTGAAGAGGGTAGGATAGTAAATGGGATGCGATTTATCTTTCCTCTTATTGATAATGAGCAAAATCATCTAGGGAGTGTTGAGATCTCTGTAAAATCAAAAGGTTTTATTAAAAGAATGAAAAGTTATTTTGCAAGTGAAATACATTTTCTGGTTAATAAAGATGTTATAGATGAAAAATTATTTAAAGATGAATTGGAAAAACATTATAAAAACTCCATAGAATCTCCTCTCTATTATCTTGAGCGTGAATCAGAAATTCATGATGAAGTTTATCGTAATAAAGTATTGAAAAATAATAGTTTGAGTTCTGATATAAGCTCTTTTATTAAAACTGATAAAGCATTTGCACACTCTTATAAAGATCAAATAGTGTCATTTTTGCCAGTAAAAAATATAGAGGGGGAAAAAGTAGCTTATTTTGTAATATATACTAAAAATAGTGATATTGAAAACACCCTTTTAATCTACTACTTTTTAAATCTTATGAATATTTTTATATTTTTGCTTATGTTATATATAAATAGAAAATCTTACCGTTATAAACTCTCTGTAAATAAAGCTACCCTTGAGGTTCAGTGCCATAGAGATATACTTGAAACAATTGTTTATGTACTGAATGAATTTGTAACGAATAATAGTTTTAACCAAGGGGTAGAAAATAGTTTAAGTAAAGTGATTAAAATACTTAGCGTTGATAGGGTTTATATATTTGAAAACCATTTATTAGATAAAGAGTTAGTGTGTTCTCAAAAATTTGAATTCGTTAAAGATCATGTCTCAGCAGAGTTAGATAACCCTGAACTTCAAAATGTCCCTTATTGTGATGCTGGTATAGCAAGATGGAGGGAAGTTTTTCAAAACCATAAACGAATAGAGGGTTTAGTCAAAGATTTAACAGGTTTTGAAAAGGAGATACTAGAATCTCAAAATATAAAATCAATTTTAGCTATGCCTATTTGGTTTGAAGATAAGTTTTGGGGATTTATAGGTTTTGATGATTGTCAAAATGAAAGAGTTTGGAAAGATTTAGAGAGGGATGTTTTAAAAACACTCTGTTCTGCTTTTATATCGGCTTTAAATAAAGAAAAATATTCTAAAAACCTACATACGCAAGTGCAAAAACAATTAAAAGATATAAGAATGAAAGATGAGCAACTACTTCAACAAAGTAAACTAGCACAGATGGGTGATATGGTAAGTATGATTGCTCATCAATGGAGACAACCACTCAATGCAATAAGTGCATCCTCTATCAACCTATCTCTTCTTTCAAGTATGGGGATGTTAGAAGACACTAAGGTACAAGAGGATAGTGAATTTGTTCAAAACCAATGCCAAAAGATGTCTGCAACAATAGATACCTTTATAAACTTCGTCAAACCATCTAAAGAATCTAAAGAGTTCAATTTTAAACATACTATTGATTCTATTATGGATATAATGGGGGCTCAATTAGCAAACCATAATATAGAAGTAAGTATAGAATCAATAGATGAAAACTTATCTATGATAGGGCATGAAGATTTACTAGAGCAGGTGATAATAAACATCTTAGCAAATGCAAGAGATGCTTTTGAAGATATCAGTATCGAGAATAAATCTATAAAAATAAAAATAGATTCTAAAGGCAATATCCCAATCATCACAATAGAAGATAATGCAGGTGGGATTCCAAAGAATATTGCAGATAAAATATTTAACCCATATTTCACAACAAAAGAGCAAGGAAAAGGAACTGGACTTGGTCTTTATATGAGTAAAGATATTATGAAAAAAAGTTTTGCTGGAGATTTAAAACTAGAGAATGTAGAGGGTGGTAGTTGTTTTACTATAATTTGTTCTAATTAAAGGGCACCTCCAATCCTTAACTTAATGAGCTAAAAAAAAGATAAAATATAACTGAATTTGAATGGGAGAATTAAAATGCAAACTTTAAATGAAAAATTAGTAGCAATTGCAGCAGATATTACAGTTTTATATGCTGAGGATAACAGCGAGACAAGAACACAGTATGAAAATATTTTTAAACTTTTGTTTAAAGAGGTTAAAAGTGCCGAAAATGGAGCCATAGCTTTAGAGGAGTATAAAAGTAAAAAATATGATTTAGTTATAACTGATTTGACTATGCCAGTATTAGATGGGGTTCGTTTAATTAGTGAGATATTAGATATTA
>JAYEKJ010000027.1:0-8466 GCA_034660975.1 Campylobacterota bacterium | reverse complement strand
AAAAAACTATATTTTAGAAGCAGTTAAAGAGCATCTTTCCTATTTTGGTATAGAGGAGAACAGTTCAATAAAGTTAAACAATGATGCTATTGTTTGTAGTATTGATAAAGATTGCTTAGATAGGATACTAGAATCACTCCAAGAGTTTTCTGATAGACAAAATAGCTTAATCGTAGTTTTTAATAATCTGAAAATTTATATAACACTATCGTATGGTGTTGTGATGTTAGATATGAAAAACTCACTTTACAATACTGACAATTTAATAAATCATATAAATAGTATAGTAGAAGATATTAATAAAGATGAAGGTAGTTCATTAGTTGTGAAAATGGATGTTGATTTAGAAGAGGCAAAAAGAAATAGCTCTCTAAGTTGGTTAGGAGTTACATTGGATGCACTAAAACAGGAAACAATTGTTCCTTTTTATCAACCAGTAATTGATATGAATACACAAAAAACAGAATCTTATGAGATATTTTCAAGAATTAAAGATGGTGATAAATATATACTACCTAAGTTTTTTATTGATTTAAGTAAGAAAGCAGGAATCTTAGAGGATATATCAAAAAGTATATTTAAACAAGGTTTTGAAGCCTTATCTTAAACAGATTACTCTTTTCATATAAACTTAGGTGATACAGAGTTAAGAGACAGTTCAATGGAGGATTATCTTGTTTATTTAAGCTCACAGTATCATATAGATCATAGTAAAATTATTTTAGATATTACTGATTATGAATTGTTGAATCCATCAGGTAAAATTATTAAATCTTTATTGAAATTAAAAGAGTTGGGATATAAAATATCATTAAAAGGTTTTGCAAGTGGAAATATAAACATTGAGTTAATCTCAATATTACAACCTAATTATATAAAAATAAACCAGATATTACTTCAAAAATCTATTACAGATTCAAATATGAAAAATTCTTTATCTTTTTTGTTGGACTACATTAAAAGCTCAAATATTAAAAGTATTGTAGTTGGAGTGGAGGATGAAAATATTTTAAATCAGGCAAGAGAGTTAGGTTTTGATTATGCTCAAGGATTTTATATAGAAAAACCTTCAAATCATTTAGTGTAGAAGTTTATATCTTTTTATAAACTGTTGGCATCACTTGGACAACTTCATCACTAATATTAAAAAGTGTCTCTGAGTGTCCTATAAAAAAGTAACCACCTTTTTTTAGGTGTTGCAACACATATTTTACAACATCTTTTTTTGTTTGAATATCAAAGTATATAAGTACATTACGAAGAAAAATTATATCAAATTTTCCAACTTGTGAACCGATAGGTTTAGTTAGATTTATTTGAGCAAAAGATAGTTTTTGTTTTAGATATTCATTTATGGAAAATTTATTATCCATATCTTTAACACCTTTTAGGCAGTATCTTTTTAGATAATTATTTGGAATGTTTTTAGCAAATCTTAACTCATAAATAGCCTCTTTAGCTTGTTCTAAAACATCTAAGTTTATATCACTTGCTAATATTTCAAATGGCAGATGCCTAGGGGATAGTGCTTCATCAACAACCATCGCGATTGTGTAAGCTTCAACACCAATAGATGATGCTGCACTCCAAATAGTAACTCTTTCATTTAGCTCTGGTAAAATTTTACGGATGAGATAATCAAAATGTTTATTTTCACGAAAAAAGCTTGTCTCATTCGTTGTTACTTGATTTATCATAAGTTGCAATTCATTTTTATCTTGAGAGATAATTTTATAGTAGTCGCTATAATTATCAACTTCTCTAGCTCTAAGTCGTTTCATTAAGCGACTCTCTATTAAATTTTGCTTATTAGATTTTAGGTCAATACCAGTTGTTTTATAGATAATATCTCTAAATTGAAGATACTCTTTATCAGTGATTTTAATGCTTTTTATAGGGCTATTAACGCTTAGCATGTTCAAGTATCACCTCTTTAAGTGTGAGCAAATCTAGTTTTTTAATCACTTGCACTGCTCCAAGTTTTTCAGCTGTATGGATGATACTTGCATTTGCCATATTCGTGTTTACAACTATTGGTATTTGAGAGAAGCTTTCATCTTTTGAACATCTCTCCAACAGTTCAAGCCCACCCATAACAGGCATCTCTAAATCTGTAATGATTAAACCAACATCATCTATCTCTTTTTTCTTTAGAGTTTTTAGAAGTTTTTTACCATTGTCAAATATTTGATAGGAGAGTTCCATCTTATCTAGTAGTTTTTTCATTGCATTTTGAATTAAAACACTATCCTCAGCTATTAAAATATCTTTAGTTATTGTATCATTTTCATCAATTGTAAGTGTTTCACTTTTTTGAATCTCTCTAGCAAATTTACTAGGCATCACATCTGCTAAAAATTGATCGCTGTTAAAAACTTTACAAAGTAGTTTTTTAGAATGTACAACAATCTCACATAGATAAGAGATTTTACTATCTTTGTCAGAATCATCGTACATCTCAGATGGCTCAATATTTATAACACCGTAAACACTTTTAACTACAATAGCTAGTCTAACGCCAGCATAACCACAAAGTATTGCTAATTCATAAGCTGAGTCCTCTTTACGCTTAATATCTAGCCATGTGTCAAAACAAACAATATTCACAAAATATTCACGAATCTTAGCAGTTCCAATCATTACACCTGAATGATCAGTTGTTTTAGTTATCTCTAACTCTTTATACTCTATAAGCTCCTCCACTTTAGCAACATTGATAGCGAAATATTCATCTTCTGAATTTTGGAAAATTACATACTGACTTGCAACATCTGCATTGCTAGTAACAAGACGAACAAGCTCATCATTTTCAAGTTCTATCGATATCATCTCTTCAAATTCAGTATCTGTATCTAGCTTTTGCATCATATATCCTTTGCATCATTAACTTGTGAAAGCTCTTTAACATTAATGAGTGTCGATGAGTTTAAGATAGGGATAAATTGACCATCAACTTTCCCAATATGCTCGATAAACTCTTTACGAATGTTACTACCAAAAGCAGGTGCATTCTCTTGCTCTTTTGTAAAAATATCATACACCTTGTGAACTTCATCAACTATAAGACCAACTTGAAAGTTTTTTATCTCATCCTCTTTTTCGATAACTATAATTGATGTTCGCTTATTTATTGTTTGTGTATCTGTAACATTTAAACGAATACCTAAATCAACAACAGGAATCACACTTCCTCTAATATTTGTAATACCACTAATACACTCCGACATCAGTGGCACCTTAGTAACGATTGAGTATTCAATAATCTCTTTAATATGTACCACAGATAAAGCATACATCTCATCCTCAACATAAAAAGTTAAAAATTGATTGTCATTACTCTCTTTTAGAATACTCATAATTTTTCCTTTATCTACTAAAATTGAACAAAATTATTATTACTGTTAGAATTTGTATTAGGTGTACTATTTTTGTTCTGTACGGCTAAATCTGCTTTTTTAACTATATTGGTATGATTTACACCATCTATTTTAAAGAATTTAACTAACTCTTTAAGATGATCAGCTTGAGCATTCATCTCCTCAGAAGCAGAAGCCAACTCTTCAGAAGCAGAAGCATTTTGTTGAGTAACTTGGTCAAGATTTGTCATAGCGTAGTTGATTTGAGAGATTCCAGTATCTTGTTCAGCAGAAGCACTAGCAATCTCCTCTATAAGTTCAGAAGTTTGCTCAATACTAGGAACAATCTCTTCAAGAAGAGTTCCAGCTTTTTCACTAATCTCTACACTATCAGTAGTGATTTGACTAATCTCCTGAGCAGCTGTTTGACTTCTCTCAGCAAGTTTACGAACCTCACTAGCAACAACAGCAAAACCTTTACCATGTTCACCAGCTCTAGCTGCTTCAATAGCTGCATTAAGAGCGAGTAGGTTAGTTTGATATGCAATATCTTCAATGATGCCGATTTTACTAGCGATGTTTCTCATAGCATCAACAGTTTGCTCAACTGCTTCACCACCATCTTTAGCCATAGTGGAGCTTTTAGAAGAGATCTCATTTGTTTTTCTAGCATTATCAGCATTTTGGCTTATTCCACCAGCCATCTCTTCAATAGCAGCAGTTGTTTCCTCTAAAGAACTTGCTTGTTCAGTTGCACCAGTTGAGAGTGAACCAGCAGCAGAACTTACTTCATCAGAGGCTGAAGCGATCTGTATAATTGATTCGTTAACACTAGCAATCGTAGTATTTAGTTGCTCTACTGTTTTATTGATAGCAAGTTTAAGTTGATTATAGTCACCTGGTAAATCTTGTGTAATTTTGGCATTTAAGTCACCAGACGCAAGTCTTTGTAATGATGCATCAATAGTTTCAATTATAGAACTTAGATTTTGGCTCATAGAGTTTATAGATTCTTTGATAGGGGCATAGCCACCTTTGAAATCTCTTGTTATCACTTTTTCAAGATCACCTTTTTCAAGAGCTTGAAGAACATTTGCAATTTCAAAAATTATCTCCTCCGTAGTAGAGATAGTGCGATTTATAGCATCTTTAGCTCGTCCGTAGTTTCCAGTATAATCATCAACAATAGTTGCAGAGAAATCACCCTCGGAGAGAAGGGTTAGTTTCTCTACTATCTCATCAAATGCTTTATTGTCTTCATCAAAGTTATCTTTTGTTTTTGTGATATTTTTATTTATCACTTCAATCATTTTACCAAGTTCATCTTCTGAGTTTTTACTAATTAGTTCAACATGGTCATTTTCTTTATTTAGATAACTAAAGAAGCTATTTATCCCATCACCTAATTCATTAACATCTTTAAGTAGATTGTGAATGATTATTACAACAAGTCCAATAACCATAGCAGATATAAGAACAATAATAGTATAAACAATATTTATAAAATTATTTGTTGATATATGCTCATCATCAAGATGCTTTATCTGCCCTTTTAGATTTGCATTATAAGCATCAAGTGTTGATATGATAGTTTTTAATAGTAGAGGCACTTCATCTACTATGGCTGTATCAATCTCTTTATTATTTAACTCTTTGTTGGTTATATTAGAGATTTTCTTTTCAAGAATATCTACAACATTAGAGAGATGTTTATCGGTATGGGAATGAAAATAATTTAACATTTCATCTTTGTTTTTCATCTGTTTTATAACTTTTATACTACTATGTAACAGTTGATGTTCCCTTTCAAGATTGGAAAACTCCTCTTTTTGCATTGAGTTTAGTTTTGTAAAACCTTGAGAATTTTTAAAGTTATAGTACCATTTACCAAATCTACATTGAGTATGGTCTGTTGAGGCTGTTATGGTCTTACCTGAGCTAATATCACTTAGCACTTGTTTATCTAATTTTAGATGATCATTTATAGACTGCATCATAATATTTTTTGCATCTTTATCAATAGCTATATAATCAGTTGTATAATCTTTACCAATAGCATGGATTTTTTCATGATCTTTTGCCATAGCATCTAATTTTTGAGTTAGTAATGATGGAAGATTTTTGTAAGTATCACTTTGTATAAAAGGGTAGTACCATTTTCCTAAGATACAATCTTTATGACTTACTTTGCCTTTTTCAAAACTACCTCCACTTAAAGCTGCACGAGATAAATCTCCTGCATATGTTTCGTGAACTATTACAATCTCTTGATTGTGGTGTTGATGCTTTTGCATATTTTCAATCGATTTTAAACTATCCTCTAGCAGATGTGTAGATACCATACTCATCACCAAAAGTGTAACTATTGAAGTTACAAGTAAACCAACGCTTAATCCCATTTTTGCTTTAATTGTCATCTTGTTTAACATTTTATTTTCCTTTTTAAGCTATATGCTCTTTTTGTTTATGCTCCATCATCCCAAGCGTGATTGGGATATCCATAATCAATGCCACCTCGCCACTACCAAGTATTGTTGAGCCACTAAAGTATTTTAACTCTTTAAAAAGTCTCCCCATAGGTTTGATAACTGTTTGAAGTTCACCAAGCAGTTCATCGACTATTATCCCCATTTTTTGCCCTCCATACTGAATTACAATTACATTACTTCTACTTGTACCATTGGTTGGGATACTAAAATAATCACCTACATTTAATAGAGGTAAAACTTTGCCTCTAAGATTTATGTAACTATTATTTTTCATTTGAGATTTTTTGTTTTGATTTAACTCTATACACTCAACCAACATCTCAAGAGGGATAATGATATTAGTATTTCCAACTTTTGTAAGAAATCCATCAATAATTGCTAAAGTAAGAGGCAATCTAATGGTGATTTTAGTCCCTTTTGATTTTTTACTATCTATCTCTATACTTCCATGAAGATCGCTGATATTTCTTTTAACAACATCCATACCAACACCACGACCAGATATATCGCTTACCTCTTTAGCCATTGAAAAACCAGCTTGTAAGATTAAGTCAAAAATCTCTTTCTCACTCAATTCATCATCTTCACCTACGAGACCCTTCTCAATCCCTTTAGCTAAAAGTAGTTCAGAATCAAGACCCTTTCCATCATCTACTATCTCGATAGCGATAGATCCAGCATCGTGATAAGCGTTTAGTTGCAATACACCAGTTTCTGATTTGTTTAATACTTTTCTATCTTGAGGAGTTTCTATACCATGATCAACAGAGTTTCGTATGAGGTGAACGAGAGGATCAGCAATTTTTTCTATAACAGTTTTATCTAGTTCTGTGTCTCCACCATTGATAATAAGGTCAACTTTTTTGCCAACCTTATTTGCAGTGTCATGTACGATTCTTTTAAATTTATTAAATGTTTCACCTATTGGAACCATACGAATTTGCATCGCATTTTCACGAACCTCTTCTAACATTCTAGTAATAGTTGATACTGATTCTATAAGTTCAGAGTTTTTAAAATCAGTTGCTTTTTGCATAACAGCAGCGTTTGCTATCACCATCTCCCCAATCTGATTGATTAAACTATCAACCTTACTTGCTTCGATTCTAATAAAATTAGTTTGTTTAACAGCAGAACCTGTTTTTTTGATTTTTTTATCTTTAGTTATAAGTTCTTTCATATCTTGTTGCGTCTCTTGAGCAGGTTCTTTCTCTTTTGGAGAGGATAAATTTTCAATTAAAATAGTGGAGCTATCTTTTATAAAATCAAAAGCAGATTCAATAACGCTAGATTCTTTATCACTATGAAAGTCAATTGTGTAAGACATATAACAATCAGTTGGACTGATATCTTTTATGTTAGGTATAGAATCAATATCTGTTTGGATATTTTTGATTTCACCTATCTCTTTGAGATAGTTAATAAATGTATATGTGTCAAATCCATGATCAAATATATCACTACCAAAATCAATTTTAATTTGGTATTCATTAGTTTTAGGTTTCTCTTCAGGCTTTCCAATCTCTTGAGTTGTCTCAGTTTTGTTAGATTCATTGTTGTTTAAATATACTTGCAATTCATTTATGAGCGTTTCACTTGTGCTTTGAATCTCTTCATCTGGCTGACCTTCTGGATCACTCATAACAAAGTCAATAAGTGTTTGCATCTGGTCTTTACAAGCTAAAAGAAGTTCAATAATCTCATCATTTATCTCTATCTTATGATTTCTAATCTTGTCAAGTAAGTTTTCTGCTATATGTGTAAAATCAACAATATAGTCAATCCCAAACATCCCTGAACTACCCTTAATAGTATGAGCAGCACGAAATACAGCGTTTATATTCTCATCATCCATCCCATTTTCTTGAATATCCATAAGAGAATCTTCCATTTTTTGGAGTAGTTCATCATTTTCAGCTTTATACCCATCAAGCATATCTATAAAATCAAGATTCATACCATATCTCCTGCAAAATATTCATCAAGCATAAAGAAAGAGATAAACTCTTTTAATTTTTTTCCAGCAGTTACTTCAAAGGTGATTTTTTCAATCATAAGCTGTTTTTTTAGAGAAATCAATATCTGTAAACCAGCTGAATCAATCTCTTTTAAATCAATACAGTGGATTAGAAACTCTTTATCGGTAGCGAGTAGTGGAATTAAGTCTTTTTTAAAGGCGCTAACTTCATTGATTGTTAATGCGTATTCCATATCAACAAAACACATCCCATCTTCAGAAAATATTTTCATCACATACCCTTTTTATATTTGATATATGAATATTATTTAATAACTATGAAGAAACTATGGAGTTTTTATAATTTAGAGGTGCCATTCACTACCATTAAGTTAAGGACTGGAACCTCGAATTTATTCGAGGCTGACAAAGGAAACTAAAGCACTTGCCTCGAATACAGAAAAAAATTTAGTTTTTTTCTAAGTCACGCTTTAGCGTTTGAAATTCGAGGTTCCAAAGTATATATATGCTTAACTTAATGGTATTAGAGGTGCCCTTTAATTATTCAATCTCTAAACATAACTCTTTGGCAGTAAACCAATTAGCTATATCTTTGTCAGTATATGGATATTCTCTTTGTGAGAGGGGAACCACATTATTACTA
>JAYEKJ010000026.1:0-16548 GCA_034660975.1 Campylobacterota bacterium | reverse complement strand
ATTTGGAAGAATAGTTTTGTAAAAATTGAGTAAATTCATCTTTTGGAATAGCTTTAGAAAAATGGTACCCTTGTAGTTCATTACAATCCATGTTTTTAAGTAATTTAACATGTTCTAAAGTTTCAACCCCCTCTGCTACTGTTGTAAAACCAAGAGAGTGTGCCATTGAAATTATTGTTTGAACAATTATTCTATCACCCTCATCCTCTATCATATCCATAACAAAAGATTTATCGATTTTAAGTGTATTAACTGGAAATTTTTTCAAATATGATAAAGATGAGTACCCTGTACCAAAATCATCTATCGCTATACTTACACCTATATCTTTTAGTTCATCTAATACTCTCATAGTAGCATCCATATTTGACATAGACATAGTTTCTGTGATTTCAAACTCTAATTGTGCTGGATTTAGGTTGTACTTTTTCATCATGCGGTGTATAAATGGCACTAAATCACTATTTTGAAATTGTCTAGGGGATAAATTGATAGCTATTTTAAGACCAGCAAAACCAAGTTTATTCCATTCATTGATTTGAGATATTGTTTGCTCTATAATCCAATCTCCCATCTCTAAAATAATACCTGTACTCTCTGCAATATTTATAAAATCATCAGGAAAAATTAAACCTTTTGTTGGATGATTCCATCTAATTAATGCCTCAGCTCCAGAGATTAAGTTTGTATTTGTATTGATTTTTACTTGATAATAGATCTCTAATTCAGTTTTATTATTTATCGCATTTTTTAAGTCTTGTTCTATTGACATCTGTGTAGATATATAATTTCCCATACTTTTAGCGTATATTTTGAATCTATTTCGTCCATCTTGTTTTGCATCATACATGGCTGTATCAGCATTTGTGATAAGTTCATCCATATTTAATGAATTATCTGGATAGATAGATGCACCAATACTGGTTGTGATATAGAGTTGATGTTTATCAATATCGTGTTGTCCTTGAAAAGCTTTTAAAATCTTTTTGGCAATATTTTCTACATCAATTGTTGATTTTATATTAGGTAACAATACAATAAACTCATCCCCACCTATCCGTGCAACTGTATCAGATTCTCGAACTTGTTCTTGTAATAATTTTGATACATAAACTAAAAGCTTATCCCCTGTACCATGCCCTAAAGTGTCGTTAATTAGTTTAAAATGATCAAGGTCTAAAAATATGAGAGCTACTTTATTGTTAGTGTTTCTTGAAGCATTTTGTAATGCTTTTAGAGTTCTATCTTTAAGAAGAGATCGATTTGGTAACTCTGTTAATGCATCATAGTAGGCAAGTTTATCTATGATTTTCTTATTTCTAGTCTCCTCTGATATATCCATACTTACAGCAGTTACTTTAACACTTCCATTTACTTTTTTTCTAACTTTACCTCTAGTATGAATATTTATAATTTTATTATTAATAGTAATTTCATATTTTATATCAAATATTGAACCGTTTTTAATCGCATTATCGAAAACACTATTTACATACTCATGATACTCTTTTGTTATTAAAGAGTTAAATATTTCCCAGTTAAGAGTAGTATTTTTTTTAATGCCGTAGATTCTGTATATCTCATCACTTAGTATAAGAATATTGTTTGATACATCATATTCCCAACTTCCAACATTTGCTATCCGTTGTGCATCTTTTAAGTGGATCTGATTTTGAGATAGTTTATTTGTTAATTCGTTGGAGTAGTTTAAATATTTGATTAAGTTATCTATCATAATATTTGCTGAGATTGTTATAGATGATACTTCATCATTTAAAGATGTTGATAATTCAAATTTTTCAGGCTCTTTTGGATTGAAGTTTTTTAAATAGTAAGCAAGGTGGGTTAAATTTTTTAAAGATTTGAAAAGTAGATATGCTAGTACAATAATAGAGATACTAAAAGCAAAAATGCCCCAAAAAAAGAGTTTATAAAATGTTTTCATATATTTTTCATAATCATCATTAGAATAAACTAAAGTTAGATCTCCAATAGTTTTAGATGTTATTGGATCTGTGAGTTTAGTGATTGTAACTAATTCATCATTTTCAATATACTCTTCTATGGTCTGATTATGTTTTGTATAAAGTAAATCTGTATCACATTGGCTAGATCTTATTCTTAAAAGTAATACATTTTCATTCTCAAGTGCTTCATTGGCAATCTCATTTATCGCTTGAGTAAATCCAAAACTTACATTAAGGGCAATTGATGGGGTGATGTTTTTTGTAATAATAGATATTTTATCTTTTTCTAGATTCATGTAAGCTTCACTAAATACATATTTAGCACTAAAAGATATAAAAATAATAAATATAGTTGAGAATATGATCAGATGAGATAGTGTTTTAAATGTTATAGAGTGAATATTTATTTTCATACTGACACCATTTTTGTATTATCTATATATGATAAAGGCTTATACTGTTTAATCGCATAAATATTTGAAATATTTAGTAAAATAGGGCGAAATGAGATATTGTGAGACTTTATAGCATCCAAATTTAATATTGGTTTTACTTTTATCCCAATACTTAAGGATATCATAACACCATGCTTTAAATCATCTTTTAGATATGAAAAAGTTAATGCTTGGTTTTTACTAGCTTTTTTTATCGCTGTTTTGATGTTTTTAGATTTACTTGGAAATAGATAATATATATTTGCATCACTATTTTGTATATCTGAGTATAAGAGAAGTTGAGTTTCTATATGATATGTTTTTAATCCTTGATGATACTTAGAATCTATTTTATTCTTTAGAGATAAAGCACTTTTATAATCTGATTGATTATAGATAATAGCGATAACAATAGAGTTATCTTTAATTTTTTCTATATATGCATGGTCCATTAAATATAATTTAGGAACTAAAGTTGCATGAACCCTCAGTAAAGAATCATTAATACTTGTAGCAAAAATTGAAGATGTGATAAAAAATAGTAATATTAAAAATTTCATACTAAAACTCCAGTGATGCTTTTAGCGTAATTGTTCTACCGCCATCATCAAAATCAGTTTCATAACTATTTTGTGGAAGTGCATAGTATCTCTCAGAATTAAACAAATCTTTTATAATCACTGATGTTGTAAAATCTTTGAATGTGTAAGAGATAGTTTGATTAAAGATAATTGAATCATCCATATCATCTCTTGTGTCATCTTCTGAGCGTTTTGAGCTTGATACATATTTTAGAAGTGAACCAAAAGTAAATCCAGAATTAAGTTTATAAAGTAAAGTGGTAGATGCTAAAATATTTGCAATATCAGCTAAATTATCACCATTATCATCAGTTGCTTTTATGTAAGATGTAAAAAAGTTTACCTCTGCTTTGTTATTTGGGGAGTAAATATATTCTAATTCACTTCCAAGAAATTCATTTTTAGTATTTTGAACATACTTTTTTGTAGTTACATCTTTTGTAATCATATCATTAATTTTACTTGCATAAAAATTGATTCTAAGTACATTGTTTTGATTTTGTTTATATATAATTCCGGTCTCAACACTACTTGAACTCTCTGCTTCAAGGTTTATGTTTGATGTTAACTCAACCCATGATGGTGCTCTAAAAGCTTGTGAGTATAAAGCTTTAATTTTGATTTTATCTGTAAGCCTATAAACTAGACCTAAATTTGGAGAGTATGCATTACCAAAATCAGAGTAATGATCAAATCTAAGACCTGCTGTTATATCTAAATTTGATGATGCAGAGTAATTATCGTTTAAATAGAATGAGTATGTATCTCTTGTGAGACTAGGGTCTGAAATAGGGATATGAGGTGATGTGTTTAAAAACCATTCACTCTCAACAGTTTTACTAGATTCATATCTCGCACCAATCAGGAGTTCATTGTCTGTTAAAAATTTAGACAATAAGTTTATCTCACTAAAATAGCTCTCCTCTTTGTAGATTGTATCAATTATAGGTGAACTTGGATGATGTACTTCTCCGTATTGTTCATAGTTGTTGTAAGCAGTCATCAAAGTTATTTTATTATTTTCATTAATATTGTTTTTATAAGATAGTTGTGTATAGAGTGAATTATTTTGATTATTAAATTTATCACTATCTGTATCTAATATACTTAAAAATCCATAAGCAGTACCAGCATCAGACTTTTTGATTCTAGCTAGGAGTGAAAATTGTTCATCACTAATATTGATACCAACTGAGTAATCGTTTAAGTGTCTGTCACTATCTCCTGTCTGTCCACTTGTATTTGTTCCTATAAAAACAGTGTTATCATCTTTTTGGTAATAAGCATCAAGTGAGATATTGAATCTACCGATATTTGCAGATAGCAAAGTACCAATATTTTCTTTATCAATCCCAGTTGAGATAAAAGCTAAATTTTTTGCTGATTTATCAGATGATTTTGTGATGATATTGATAACACCACTTATAGCACCTGAGCCATAAAGAACAGACCCAGCACCACGAATCACCTCGATACGACTTACCATCTCAATAGGAAAATCAAGAAAATGATAAATTGAACCACGATAAGAGTTATTTATAGTTACTCCATCAACCATTAGTTTTACTTCACCTTTTTGAGTTACACCACGAAATATCACCACAGGAACACCAGTTAACTCTTTTGTTAGTTGCACCCCTGGAACTAAACTAAGTGCTTCAAAAATATTATTAACACCAAGTTTTTGTAATTTATCACTTCGTAAAACACTAACAAAAGATGGTGTGTCATCAATGTTAAGTTTTGTTTTTGTAGCAATCTCACTCACTTCATCGAGAGAGTTTAAAAAATCATCCTCAATATTAAAACTTTCACTAGCTAATATATTTGAGACAAAAAATGAGATTAATAACAGTTTTTTCAAAATGATTCCTATAGATAGAGTTTTTGTAAAAGACATTTCCTCTGCATTTAGATTATACACATACTAATATTAAATAATTCTTTTTCTGATATACTTTCTTCATGAATAGATTTTATTTACAACTATGGCTAAAATGGGTGCTTAGGGTGACTATTTGCAGTATCTCTTTTGCTGGTTTATTATCACTTATAATAACAATATTTCTATATATAAATCGGGGTATGACAACTTTTAATAATGAAGTTTTTAATGCATTGATAGATGTTTTTATTTTCTGGTTTCCTATCGCTTGGAGTTTTACAATATTGTTAGCTTTGTTTAGAGCTTTGAAGTATATTTTTAATAGTTGCTATGATGGATATAGATTGAATCTCTTAACTTGTAAGAAAGAATCTATAGATATTATCGGTTATGGGGACTTGGTCAAAGTTTGGAGAAGATATTTTATGTTGCTTATATGGATAATAGCTGTTTTTATACTCTTTAGCGTGACCCTTACATATCTTTTTAGCTCTTATGAAAGTGTGTTTGATTGGTTTAATATCTATATCTTATATGCTTATATCTTAATCTCTAGCTATTTTACATTTATAATCTTAATCTCTAAATGTAAACTGATAAAGGTAAATAGATGTTAATTTTTTTAGATATTGAAACAACTGGTCTAGAAGCTATTGATAAAATAATCTCTATGGGGATAATGGCGATTGACAAAGATGAAACTATCTCTAAGTATGATGTTGTGAATGAGGGCAAAAAAATACCATCTTTAGCTTCAAGTATAAATCATATAACCAATGAGATGATTAAAGATAAACCAAAACTAAAAGAGAGTGAGAGTTATAAGTTTTTAGTAAAAAATAATAATGAAGATTCTACTATTGTAGGTCATAATATAAAATTTGATTTAGATAAACTTAGTGCAATTGGTTTTTTTTGGCAGGGTAAAGTGATAGATACAATGAGGGTTACAAAGCATTTGATTCCAGAATGTGAATTTTTTTCTTTACAATTTTTAAGATATGAGTTAAAACTTTATAAAAAAGAAAAAATCGAGATGATGCCACACAATGCTATGAGTGATGCAATAGTTATAAATAACTTGTACAATTATCTAAAAGAGATGGTTTCAGATAATGAGATGATTGATTTGAGTTTAAAAAAAGTATTGATGGAGAAACTTATATTTGGAAAATATCTTGGTAGATATATAGAGGATATAGTTATGAATGATAGAGGTTATTTAGAATGGATGCTCTGTAATATAAGTGATTTAGATGAGGATTTACGATATAGCATTGAATATTATTTAGGTTGAGGTTTTACCCACAACACTTTTTAAATTTTTTGCCACTACCACAAGGGCAGTTTTCATTTCTTTGTATCTTGGAGTTATAAAGTACCCCATCTTCATATTTCCAAATACCATCAATCTGTACAAAAAAACTTTTTTCGTGTAAAACTTCTATTTTATTATTTACACGATAATATGCTTTAAACTCAACAATATTTTCATAAGAATCAAGCACATCTAGTTTTAACCACTCCATAGGGGGAGAAACTTGCAAATCTTCAACTGTTTGCTTAGTTGAAGTGTTAGCGATATATTTCCAATCCTCTCTTACAAAAGCCTCATATCTACTTCTCATTAACTCTTGTGGATTTAATTTTTCACTCTTCATAAGATTTCCAATTTTTTTAATTATTATACTATTTTTCAACACCTATTGCTATAATAAATTTATGAAAATAAAATCATTATATATATCAGCTCAAGAAAAAAATGCTGGAACTCTATTTGTATCTATGGGTATGATGGAGATTCTAAAAAGAAATTTGCACCGTGTTGCTTTTTTTAGACCTATAATCTTTTCAAAAGATATTCGGAACGGAGATATTGACTTTATCTTACAAAAGTATGATTTGGATATCGATTATGAAGATTGTTACGGTTTTGATATTGAATATGTAGAGGGGATGATAGCTTCAAATCAAACAAACCTTTTGATAAACCAACTTATAACTAAATTTAAAAAATTAGAATCCAAATACGATTTTGTATTGTGTGAGGGGATTCGTCGCTCTTTTTTAACTTCAACTATCAGTTTTGATTTAAATGTAAAAATTGCTCAAAATTTTTCATCTCCATATATAAATATTATCAATGCTAAAAATATAACTGCACAAGAGGTATATGAGAGGATACAGATTGAAAATGATAGCTCAACCTGTGAAGGGTGTACACATTTTAGTACTTTTGTAAATAGACTAGATGATGATAAGTACCATGAGTTAGAAAAAAAATTAAAAAGTTATAAATTAACAACTTATCTTCTTAGAGAGGTTGAGGAGTTAAACCTACTTACAATTGAGGATATTATAGAGAGTTTAGATGCAAAACCTTTAATTCTAGGTGTTGATGATCATACAAGAATCATAAGACATGTAAAAGTGGGTGCATTAACATTAGACAATTTTTTAGAGCGTATTGAAGAGGATGATTTAGTAATAGTACCAGCTGATAGATCAGATATTATTTTAGGACTTTTAGGAGCCCTTTACTCAAATGCCTATCCAAATATTAGTGGAATCATATTTCCTTTTGATATGCAAGCTCATCCAAATATTCAAAAACTTATTTTAGGTCTTGAGGGGTTTAGTATTCCTGTGTTATCAGTTAAAACTGATACTTACAAAACAGCTCGTGCAATATCCAAGCTTCATGCAAGAATCAGAGTTAAAAGTGAAAGAAAAATAGATTTAGCTCTTGGATTATTTAACTCAAGTGTAGATATTGATGTGATAGAGAAGAAAATAACAGATACTCATAGTGATGTTATGACCCCTATGATGTTTGAATATAAACTTTTTGATTTAGCATCTTCAAATAAGAAAAAAATTGTTTTGCCAGAGAGTGAAGATGAAAGAATCCTAAGAGCAGCAGAGATAATTCTTCGTCGTGATGTTGCTGATATTATTTTGATTGGAGATGGTGTTAAGCTAAAAGAGAATTATCTTAGATTAGGGCTTGATTTAAGTAAAGCTATTATAATTGATCCAGAAACTTCAGAGTTGATGGATGAGTTTGTAAATTATTTTTATCAATTACGAAAATCTAAAGGTTTAGCGATAGAGGGTGCCAAGGATGCGATGCTTCATGTTAATTATTTTGCAACAATGATGGTACATTTAGGGTATGCAGATGGGATGGTGAGTGGAGCTATCCACTCTACGGGTGATACTATCCGACCAGCACTTCAAATTATAAAAACAACACCTGAAACTTCTATCGTATCTAGTGTATTTTTTATGTGCTTAAAAACAAAAGTATTAGTTTATGGTGATTGTGCAATAAATAAAGATCCAGATGCTTTATCGTTAGCTGAGATAGCTTTTTCATCTGCAAAAACTGCTTCATCTTTTGGAATTGAACCTAAAGTTGCGATGTTATCTTATTCGACAGGGGAGAGTGGAACTGGTGCTGATGTAGATAAAGTAAGGGAAGCTACAAAGGTTTTAAAACACAGAGATTCAAAATTGTTAGTAGAGGGGCCTATTCAGTATGATGCCGCTGTAAATAAAGCAGTTGCCAAAAAGAAACTTCCAAACTCAAAAGTAGCTGGTGAAGCAAATGTATTTATTTTTCCTGATTTAAATACTGGAAATAACACTTACAAAGCTGTTCAGCGTTCAAGTGATGCGATAGCGATAGGACCAATACTTCAAGGTTTAAATAAACCAATCAATGATTTAAGTCGTGGTTGTTTGGTCTCAGATATTGTAAATACCATAGCAATTACAGCTATTCAAGCAGGACAAAAATAATGATAATAGCAGTTATAAACTCTGGAAGTTCATCTATAAAATTTAAACTTTTTGATGTTGATACTAAAGAGGTGATTATTGAAATTTTAATAGAAGATATTGGAAACTTTATCAAGAATCATCATGATGGTTTAGAAAAAATAGTTTTAGAGTTAAAAGAAAAAAATATTGAGTTTAGTTCACTCGATGCAATTGCTCATAGAGTTGTTCATGGTGGTGAATCTTTTTCAAAGCCAGTTTTGATAGATGAAAATGTTATAAAAAAGATAAAAGAGTTAATCCCTTTAGCTCCTTTGCATAACCCAGCTAACTTAGAGGGGATTATAATATCTAAAAAAATCGCTCCAAATGTTAAACAGATTGCCGTATTTGACACATCTTTTCACTCAACTATGCCAATAGAAGCTTTTTTATATGCGATTCCTTATGAGATGTATGAAAAATATAAGATAAGAAGATATGGTTTTCATGGAACATCACACTCTTATATTTTAAAACAAACAGCAAACGAGTTAAAAAAAGATGTATCTAAACTCAATCTAATAACTCTACATCTTGGAAATGGAGCGAGCGCTTGTGCTATAAAGAGTGGAAAAAGTATCGATACCTCTATGGGATTCACACCTCTAGAGGGTTTAGTGATGGGGACAAGAAGTGGTGATTTAGATCCTGCAATTTTGATACATATACAAAGAGAGTTAGGTTCTAATGTTGATGAGCTTGATAAACTTCTAAATAAAGAATCTGGATTGAAAGGTATTTGTGGTGAGAATGATCTAAGAAAAATTATAGAATCTAATGACGATAAATCAAAACTTGCAATATCTATGATGGTGAGACGGATTCAAAAGTATATAGGTGCATATATGATGCTTTTAGGAAAAGTTGATGCGATAGTGTTTACAGGTGGAATAGGTGAAAATTCAAAGTATATACGAGAAAAAATTTTAGATAGTGTTTTAGTTAATAATATAAAAGTTTTAGTAATAAAAACAGATGAAGAGTTAGAGATTGTAAATGAATCTTTAAAGATTCTAGGGGAGTAGGGATTTAAAGTATAGGTAAAACCTATACTTTAAAAGTAAAACCTAAAGTGGTGTTACATTCTCAGCTTGAGGGCCTTTTTGACCTTCACCGATTTCGAAAGTTACTTTTTGACCTTCAGCTAAAGAAACACGACCTGGTCCTGTTCTGTTTACTTGACGAAAATGTACAAATACATCTGCTCCGCCATTATCTTGTTGAATAAATCCATAACCTTTTTCTTCGTTGAACCATTTAACTGATCCGTCTTGTAATTCTGCCATTGCAATACCTCTGTATTAAAATTTACACTTCGCTAGAAGTGGAGTCAAAAATTGGAGAGTCTTTAGGTTACAATTGAGCATATTACAAAATCACACACTAAAGATGAACTCGAGCCTCATCTTTCATCGGCGAAATTATAGCATAATAGTTCCTTAAATAACTATTAGATATAAAAAAAAATACAAAAGTGACGATATAGTTGTATTACTATATTTTGAAAAGGATTTATTATGGAAATTTCATCAAGAGTGTTAAGTGCGAATGTAAATCAAAATACGACGGTGGTGAAGACTAATTTTACTGAAAAAATTTCAAAAGATGATGCTGCTGAATTAAGGGCTCAAATATCTGAGAATGCTAATGCAATGATGTTTAAATCAACTTCGATTCAAATGAATGTTTTAGATAAAAAAGATAGTTTTGAAACTCAGTATCAAGGTTTTCAAAGCTTTTTGAATGATGTTGGGTATGCTGGTAAGCCAATTGCTGAACTCTCTCAAAAGGAAGCATCTGAGCTTATTAGTGAAGATGGATTATTTGGAATCAAACAAACATCTGATAGGATTGCTGATTTTGTAATTAATGGTTCTGGTGGTGATGAAGAGATGATGAGAGCAGGCCGAGAGGGTATGCTTCAAGGATTTAAAGAAGCTGAAGCGATGTGGGGTGGAGAGCTTCCAGAAATCTCGCAAAAAACTATGCAAGCAGCGATAGAGATGGTTGATAAAGCGATGTATGAGTTAGGTTATTCTATACTAAATCAAGAAGTTTAGATATTATTTCATTTAAACAAAGGTAAAAAATGAAATTTGAATTAAAAGATGAATATATAGAACTTTTTAAACTATTAAAAGTTTTAGATTTAGTAGATAGTGGTGCTCAGGCTAAGTTTATAATAGCTGATGGTTATGTAAAAAGAAATTCAGAGGTTGAATTTCGTAAAAGAGCAAAAATTATCTCTGGAGATATTATAGAGGTAGCAGAAGTTACTATCGAAGTGGTGTAGGGTGGTAAGGCTCTAAATAATAAAAGAGCTTACCAATCCAATTAGTCCACCAAACACGCCACCCCAAACAACTAACCAATCAAGATGTTCTTTGATTAACTTCTGAATTATCTCTTTAACCATAGCTGGTGTTAACTCATTTAGTCGTGTATCAATTACATTCTCAATAGAGTGAAGCATATCATCATTTAAAGATGAGTTTTGCATATGATTTTGTAAAGTTGAATTAAAACTATCAGAATTTACTATATCTATAACAGCTTTTTTCATTTTTAGTGAAAATGGTTCACGAAGAGAATCTAGAGCAGATTCTCCACCAAACATACCAAGCATTCCACCAAAAGAAGATTCCATAACAGTTTTACTAAGTGCATCAAAAGCTGGAGAAAAATCAGTCTCTTCAATTATAGGTTTTAGATTGATTTTTTTCTCTTCACTCGTAAAAAACTTTTCTAATTGTTCACGAGTAAAAAATTCATTCATCATAAGCTTTTTTATCGCTTCTTTAAAAGCTTCAAAACGGTTAGGGATTACACCTGAACCATAAAGAAACGGTATTTTTTCAAAAAGCATATGAATAGCTAATTGATTTGTTAATGCTCCCGATAGTGCGAAAAGACCACTAAAAAGTAGTATTTGAGAAAATTCATCTACTATAAATGATAGGGCAATTAATGAGATAGCAATGAGGTTTGTTATAAAACTTTTGTTTATATTCAATATATTTCCTTAGGTTTAATGGTGTGATTATACTAAAATGTTATTATTATGCAAATAATATGAATAAGAGAATATCTTAAGTTAGAGATTTAAATGATTTTGCACAAGGAAAGGTTATGGATAAAATTCAAGAGTTATTAAAACAAACTTCTTATAAAAATTATACTATTGAAGAGATTCAATGTGATAATAGTTTTAAAAATTATTTTAGACTGAGCTTAGAGGATGATAATTTTCATTTGATAGACTTCTCTCTTACTAAAGATTCAGCCGCAGAATTCGTAGATATAACTAGAAGGCTTTTAACTGTTGGAGTTAAAATACCTGAGATTATAGACCAAAATATTGAAAATCAGTTTTTAATAGTTGAAGATCTTGGTGGTGAACGGTATAGTGATGTTTTAGATTGGGATAATTTTGAAGAGTATTATAAAAAAGCGATAGATAAAATTATAAAAATACAAAAAACTGATGTAAATAACTTATCTATTCATGATAAGACTTCTTTACATTCAGAGATGAATCTAATGCAAAAGTGGTACTTTGAAGGTGTGCTGAGAAAAGCATTGACTTCAAAACAAAAAGATATAATAAGTACAACGCTAGATGATATCTCAAGTGTTGTATTATCTCAACCACAAAAAATATTTATTCATAAAGATTTTAACTCAAAAAATATTAGCATTGTAGATGATACTCTTAGTGTTATTAATTCTCAAAATGCAATGAGTGGTGCTGTTACTTATGATTTAGTTTCTTTATTAAAAGATTGTCATCTGAATTTTGAAGAGGATGATATAAATAGATTAGCTCTTTATTTTAGAGATAAAAAAGGTTTATCTGTTAGTGATGAAGAGTTTATAAAATGGTTCGATTTTATGGGGCTTCAAAGACATATAAAGTTATTGGGTGTTTTCTCTCAATCATTTATTTGTGATGGAAAAAAAGACTATTTAAAATATATACCTCTTACATTGCAATATGTTTTTGATGTATCAAATAAATATGAAGAAACAAAAGCCCTCACACAACTACTAAAAGAGCTTTAATAAATGATAAAATTGTTTCTATTGATATCCTTTACAACAGCAGTTTTCGCTAAACATAACAATTGTGATTTTAAAAATGAAAATTATGAAGATATCTGTAATAAAGTTGTAAAAAATGGAGTCTCTTATGAATATGCAAATAAATTTTTGCTTTCATATTTTAAAACACAAAAATTTGATGAGATTAGTTGGAAATATTTGCAACCTCGTCATATAACAACACATAAAACAAATGAAAAAAAAGCTAATAATGTTTTAGTTAAACATATACCAAAAATTATAACCCATTTGAAAAAATATAAAAAAGTTTATGATTATTGCGAAATAAAATATGGAGTTAATCGTGAGATAGTTGCTGCTATTTTAATGAAAGAGACATCTCTTGGAAAAATAAAACCAAAGCATGATGCTTTTATTGTTTTTAACACTATGGTAACTAGAGTAGATTCTAAAACATCAAGAGAGAGATGGTTGTTAAAAATGGGAAAAGCAAATATGGGTGCTATTATTAAATATTGCTATAAAAAAGGATTAAAGCCCATTGAGTGTAATTTACCTAGTTCTTATGCTGGAGCTGTTGGAATTGCACAGTTTATGCCTAATAGTTTTATCTACGCAAAGGGGTACAAAACTGAGATTGGTGATTTAACTAAAATGGAAGATGCAATAACCTCGGCTAGTTATTTTTTACATAAGAAAGCAAAATTTGATACCTTAATAAATTGGAGTGAAATACCAGCAATGGATAAAGTTGAATCTGATTGGTATAATTATGAATTTAAATATAAAAATAGCTCATTTGCTTATAATATGCGTAAGAATGGAAAAAAATACAATTGTTTTGCTTGTGAAAAAAAAGAGATGGAATATTTGAAATTTTATATAAAGAAAATTATGAGATATAATAATTCCTCCAACTACTCCGTTGGTGTTATGAGGTTAGCTTATGATTCTCATATAGGACTTAACAAATAAGATTTTTTGAAGTGCTTTTATAATAAAAAAAAGATATAATCGCCCTAATAAATAAGGAAAAATATGATTTTAATGATAGATAATTATGATAGTTTTACATACAATATTGTTCAGTATTGTAGAGAGTTAGGTGCAGATTTGAAAATTATTAGAAATGATGAGATGGGTGTATCAGATATAGAAAAATTAAATCCTCAAAAAATTATAATTTCTCCAGGTCCGGCATCTCCAGATGAGGCTGGTGTTACCTTAGAGGTTATTGAGTATTTTAAAGATAAATTACCGATACTTGGCATATGCTTAGGTCACCAAAGTATTGCTCAGGTATTTGGTGGAGATGTTATCCGTGCAACAAATATGATGCATGGTAAAACTTCTCAAATGAAGCAATTAAGTAGTTGTGAAATATTTAAAAATTTACCAGGTTCTTTTAGAGCAACTCGTTATCACTCTTTGATTGTTAATAAATCTACATTACCATCTAATATAGAGGTGACAGCACTGAGTGAAGATGATAATGAGATTATGGCACTTCGTATAAAAGATAAAGATATTTATGGTGTTCAATTTCATCCAGAATCTATTATGAGTGAATATGGACATGAAATTATAGGGAATTTCTTAAATTTATGAGTTATAGATACATCTTATTCTTAATTATTGGGATAGATGTATCAATATTACTTTTACAAACATCTGAACTATCAATCTCTTATCAAGAAGCATCTATCCTTTATGAAAACTTTTCATTTTTACAAATTCTTATAAAAACATCAATATATCTCTTAGGTGAAAATGATTTTGCATTAAGAATCCCTATAATAACTTTACATCTTTTAAGTATATTGTTACTTTATTCTATCTCTCATAAATATTTAAAATATGAAAGAGATAAGTTATGGATGATAGCAATTTTTATATTATCACCAGGTGTAATTAGTTCGGCAATAATCATCAATAGTGCAGGTTTAATAATTTTTGGATTATTATTATTTATCTATGTTTATGAAAATTTTTCAAAAAAATATGTTTATTTATTATTGGGATTATATTCTTTTTTAGATAGTGGATTTGTTTACCTGTTTATTTCACTTGTTATTTACGCATATTTTAATAAGCAGAGAAATTTTCTACTGCTTAATATTTTATTGTTATCTATATCTATTTATATATATGGTTTTAATTCACACGGAATGCCAAAAGGATATTTTTTAGATTCACTTGGAGTATATTCGGCAATATTTACGCCAATGATTTTTATATATCTATTCTATATATTGTATAGAAGACTATTAACAAAAGATATAAATTTATTATGGTATATATCAGGTGTGACGCTATTGTTGTCTTTATTATTATCATTTAGACAAAAAATAGAGATTGAGATATTCGCTTCTTATCTAATTATAGCACTGCCCTTAGCAGCTCAAACATTTACCTCTTCATATAGAGTTAGATTAAAAATATTTAGAAAGAAATATAACTCTTTTCTTATCATATCATTGATTTTTTTATTCCTAAATAGCTTTTTAATTATTTTTAATAAAGAGCTTTATTTTTTATTTGAAAATCCAAGAAAACATTTTGCTTATAAAATGCATGTTGCTAAAGAACTAGCAAATGAATTGAAAAGTAGAGATATCCATTGTATTGATAGTTATGAAAAAATGTCACAAAGATTACAATTTTATGGTATTTCAGAATGCTCTGATTATAAACTAGATAAATATGTAAAAAATAGACATACTCATAAAAATGTAACTATTAGTTACAATGGTAGAATCGTCTATGATGGAATCGTTACAAAAATAAACACTAAATAAATCTATTTAAAGTTATGTATAAAGCAAATATATATATTTAAATAAGAATATGCTAGACTAGCCCTTAAATATAAAAATAGGAAGTTTCTATGGCTCAAAAAGCGATACGCGAATATGATGCTAAGTCAATCTTAGCAAAACATTGGGATAAATATTTTCCAGATTTTACTTATGCATACGAGACTGTTATGGTTCAAAATGGATCAGAATTAAACGAAGCTGCAAAAACTGCATCTTGGTTAAATGAAAAAACATTAGTTGCAAAACCAGATATGTTATTTGGTAAGCGTGGTATGAATGACTTAGTTCTTTTTAGAGATGCTAAGCCAGGTGATGTTTCTTTAAGCAAAGCTGCTTCTTGGATAGATGAAAAATCTACAGGCGATCAGAGCGTTTATTTCTCATTTGATGGTGATACACCTACTGGTGAGCCAAGTGTAGATAAACTAACTAACTTTATTGTTGAGCCATTTACTCCACATACTGATGCTGAAGAGTATTATGTTTCTGCTACTTGTGTAGGTGACGATGATGTTATCTATATGTCTGCAGAGGGTGGTATCGCAATTGAAGAAAATTGGGATGCAAAAGTTACTGAAGTAGCATTCCCAATCACTGCAACTGAAGATGAGATAGCTGAAAAAATTCGTGCAAATGTTCCTAAAGATGTAGCTGAGAAAGATAAAGCAAACTTTGCTGAATTTTGTATCGGTTTCTTTAAAGCATACCGCGAGTTAAACTTCGCATACCTAGAGATCAATCCTTTCGTTATGCAAGGTAATAAGGTTGAACTTTTAGATATGGTTGCTAAACTTGATGATACTGCTGGTTTCATGATGGTTGAAGAGTGGGGCGATGTTGAATATCCTACTGCATTTGGTATGGAAGCTAAATCTCCAGAAGTTGAAGCTGTTGAAGAAGCTGATGCTAAAACTGGTGCTTCACTGAAACTTACTTTACTTAAACCAGAAGCTAGAATCTGGACTATGGTTGCTG
>JAYEKJ010000025.1:0-3564 GCA_034660975.1 Campylobacterota bacterium | reverse complement strand
GAGTTCAATTCTCCTCGGGGTCACCAATTTTATTATACTTTTATTTTGTGGCCCCGTCGTCTAGCGGTTAGGATCCATGGTTTTCATCCATGTTACAGGAGTTCAATTCTCCTCGGGGTCACCACTTCATTTTAATTCTACTTACGGTAAATATTTTCAAAACAATATATATTTAAATAGTAAAATAAAATTACTCAAGCAAGAGCTGCATAAGTAACGCTATTTCAAGAGACTACTTAATTTCTACTTACACTACTGTATCTTGTGGCACACCCAAATAAGAACCTTGTACATAATCAATACCTAACTCTTTAACCACATTTTCAACCTGCTTAGTATGTACAAATTCTGCAACTGTCTTTTTATTAAGTTTTTTAGCAAATAAAATAATCGTTTCAACAACTAATCTTGCATTTTCATCTACATCTATATTTTTTATCAAAGATCCATCTATTTTCATATAATCAGAATCGATACTTGTCATATGTTCAAAATTTGCAAAACCACTTCCAAAATCATCAATTGCGATTTTTGCACCATGAGAATAAACTTCAGCTATAAATGTTTCTACACGGCTATCATTTTCAATCTCTTGAGTTTCTAATATCTCAATAGTTAGTTGCTTACCAATATCATGTTCTATTATTTTATCAAAAATATATTTTCTAGTTTTTTTGTTTAAAATATCGCTAAATGATAGATTTACACTAAAATTAAAGCCATTCTTTGAAAAATATGAAAATGTTTTCTCAATCATAATCTCTGTAATACTTGAGTATAGCTTTATTGTTTGACTAATATCTAAAAAAGCCCCCGGAGCTAAAACATCACCATTCTCTTTCTTTAACCTAACTAAACATTCATATTTTTCTATTTTGCCTGTTTTAGCATCATAGATTGGTTGAAAATAAGGAATTATTCCATCAGAAGCTATTGCATTTTTGATTATATTTGCCATCTTAACATTGTTTTCTGACTGACTAACTTCTCTTAACTCCTCATCAAATATTAAAAAATCTTTACCTAGTTTTTTTGCAAGTTTTAGAGATATCTCTACATCTTTAAGAGATGTATTGTTTTTATCGATACAAGATGCAGATACTGATACTGTTACATGGATAGAGTTATCATCTATAAGAAAATCATCATTCTCAACAATATAATTTATCTTTTTTATTTTATCTTCTATATTTTTCTTATTTTTTTCCATATCCATTACAAGTACAAACTCATCAGATGGCAATTTAAATATTTTAACTTTATGACAAGAGAGTTTCTTTTCTAAAATCAAAGCTAATCTCTTTAAGATTTTATCTCCAATAGCGTATCCATAAAAATCATTTATAACTGTAAATCCATCTATGTTGATTAAAAATAATACTCCATTATTTGTGTTTTCCAATTGATTAATTAAACTATTTCTATTTGGTAGTCCTGTTAATTTATCAAAATATGCTTGTTTGAAAATAAGATCTGAACTCTCTTTTACTCTTTGTTCAAGATTTTCATTAAGTTCTGCTAATTCATTTGAAACAGTATTGGCAAGATGAGCTATTATCTGCTCTTTATTCATATTTAATTCATAACGACCACTTGTATTACATAGTTTACAATTCATCAAATCGGTTTTTTCAGATAAAGCTAATATAGTCATACTTTCATTCAATAGTTGATTCTTGTTTTTTGAACTAAAAAACTCACCGTAAGTAAAAAAACCTGATATCTCACCAAGGTTTCTTGTAGCCTTAAGATCATCTTCAATATGTTCCTTCATAAATCTTCGTCTAGCCATACAAGAGTATATGAAAATTGCTTCTGGTTTATATTTAAACTTTTCGCACATTGATTTAAGTTGAGCATCACTATTTTTAATTATCATCTCAATATTACCAATACCAAAACGAATAAGTGTCCCCTCTTCTATGTTCCCTGCAAATGTTAAAGAGTTGTCGTCATGTCTAAATAATACTGCACGACCAATTGAGACACCATCCTCTTCAAAAACAAGTGGATACTCTATCCCTGTTTGGGGCAATCTGTTTGCTAACTCATCACCCATATATTTTGCATAAATCTCTACGGCAGGGATACCATCAATCTCGTATATACGATTTTTAATCGCTTTTGTAACAAGCATTTTTTTACCAATTGGTAACCAATCAAAGTTATAACTAGTTCTTACATTTAAGCTTTGAGAATTGAGTGAAACACCAATGACGCCATTACTCGAAATTGTATCTTTGTCAAAAACATATGTCTTTTTTAATTTTCCATTATCGGCAGCTAAACCCCCTGAAACAATAACTTCGGAGTTTATAGAGCTAATTCCGTTAAGATACTCTTCACCATTAATATTTATACCATCAGTAAAAGTTATTATCGATTTTGTATCATCAACAGATAATTGATTCGCTATAGCCTGACCCATAATAAAACTATCGTTATTATAATCAGCACTTTCTAGTAAAATTGTTTTTAAAGTTGTTTCATCAAAAGAGGTAAAGGTCACAACACTTTTTGTATCATTATAAACGGCTGTGCTTTCTAGTACACCATCAGTAGTTGTGCCTAAAACCACAGAAGCTGGATAGTTTTCTTTAAAAAACAGCTGAACCTCTTTAATTGAATCAATATTTGTATTTGCATAAAATATTTGAATAAGAGTGCTTTGACTATCTTTTATTATACTATTTTTTAATATTTTTTTAAGTTCTTCAATTGTTATAAATGATACAGTAAAATTTTTCATCACCTATTGTACATCTTAGTATATAAATTTTACCTTTTTAAGTTGTAATTTATTGGTATCTGTAACAATAATTCCTCTTTTGGTTTTGGAAACTTTCCAGATAGATTCTCTATGGTTTTTATAGACGCTCGAGAGAGTATTTTACTACTCGATGAGATAATCTCAATTGAAGAGGTATGAGCATCTACACAAAGTTTAAATTTAACAATAACTTCACCTGTGATACCCCTTTTTCTTGCTGATCTGGGGTAATAAAGATTATCTTTTAAAAGTTCTATAATCTCCTTGATATTCTTATCCATATACTCTGCTTGAATACTTGGCTTTTTATCTATTTCACGCTCAATAATACTAACATTATTTTCTACTATCGGTTGAATAATCTTTTCTATAATCTTTGGCTCTTCAAGCTTTTGTTTTACAATTTGTTCCTCTTTAGGTTCTATTTTTTCTTTTATAATTGGAACTTTTTTTATCGTATTTATTTTCTTTTTTATTACTTTTTTTAGTTTTGGTTTTGGTTTATTTTTTGGCTTTGATTCTACTTTTGGTTCAATAACTTTTTGAGTGAGTACTGGTTTAGGTTCAGCAATATAAGATAGTTTTAGTTCCAAAGTTTTTTCTTTTTTTTCTAATGGCACAGAGATACTTTTGTAAGTATAAAATAAGATAAAAGCTAAAACTATATGAAATAAAAGAGAAAATATAAAAGAGTTAGTAAGTCTAGTCATAAAGTGGATATTATCTAAACATCTATTAAAAAAGTGTTAAAGAGTAATTAAACCCGAATTATTCAATAGAGAATTAAAAATTTA
>JAYEKJ010000024.1:0-3565 GCA_034660975.1 Campylobacterota bacterium | reverse complement strand
TGCCCTTACGAGAAACCTGTATTTTCTTTTGCCAATCATAGGCAACTGTTTTTACATCTTGTAGAGTTTGTTCAGATATTTTCATAAATCTCCCCTTATGTTAGATCTTTTTTAGAATAGTGTAATACAGACTAAATGTCAAACTAAATCAATTTATTTATATCAAACATTTCTCAAAGCTATAATAACTTTACAAAAGGTAATTTATAGTTTTAATCATGACTGAAAATGTAATATCATTTTGGAGAATATAGGGTACGGATAAACAAAGGTACCAAACTTCCCATAGGGTTTTATTCACTAGCCATGGGCTTTATTCAAAAATAAAGCAATAATTTTCTTTCTGATAAAAAATGTGCTTCATATTTGGGCTACAAGGCATGATATTGATTTTCTGAACCTATGGTTAAAGAAATCATTTTTTCTCATAAAATAATGATTTACTTGATAAATTGAAAATACTTTTTTGTAAAGAATTATTTTAAAAATTCATGTGTAAAAATAGGTGGTCTTTTAGCGGACTTGGTGTTTTTTCGAAGAAGATAAAAAACACTCAAAACAATCTAGCACAGGCATGGAGAGCAAGTTTATGTTACTAAAATACTCAGAATTTGTTGTTCAATAAGCTAATTACTCTAAACCACTGCTACACTATTTTCAAGTTTAGACTAATATTCCCTTTTCTTCTAGTGAGATTTAGTTTTTAATGTTTTTTACACTCATTTAAAATAAATCCTTTTTAAGCCCCATAATTTTCCTCTAGTCTCTAATTGACTTATAGAATAATAATATATAATTAGGGATTATGATATAATTCAGGTAAATAAGGAGATGCTTTATGTTACCAAATAACTTAGTATTTGTTATTCAATAGATGATTGGTATAGACCTTATAAAAACTTCTCGTATGAATCGCTTAATGGAGCGATTTGGCGAGAAGGCACTCCAAAAGTTTTTGTCAGATAGTGAAATTTTACTTGTAAAAAACTATAAAACAGCATCTGGCTTTTGGGCAGTAAAAGAGGCTTGTTCAAAAGCACTTGGTGTTGGTATTGGGAGTGAATGCTCATTTCATGATATAACTATATCAAAAACAAAAAAAGGTGCTCCACTCATAAAATTATCTAATCATATAATTAAAAAATTTAATATCACCGATACAAGTGTATCTATAACTCACGATGGAGAATATGCAATTGCTGTTGTAGCAATTGAGAAATCAACCACCACCAACAAAATCAAGTAACTCTAACTTATCACCATCTTTAAGTTGATAACTACTCCAACTATCTTGTTTAACAATTTCCATATTTATAGCTGCTGCCATAACCTTTCCAGTTAATGATAAATCATGTAACACATTTTCTAATGTAATACCACTCTTAAATTGTTTATCTACACCATTAATTATAATATTCATCTGCTCTCTTTAGTCTAATTTATAGCATTGTATCAATTCTTTTTGAATAAATTACTAATAAGTTATCAATATTTGATATACTTTTACTTATTAAAAAAAAGTGAAAAAATGATAAATTCTAAAGAAATAGTAAAACACACAAGTGGTCTCTCAGTTATGTTTGCTGAAGATCATGATGAATTAAGAAAAAATACAGCTGAGATATTAAAAAATTTCTTCAGTGAAGTTTATTGTGCAACTAATGGTGAAGAAGCTTTGGAGATGTATGAGGAGTATTATAAGGAAAATTCCAAATATTATGATATTGTCATCTCTGATATACAGATGCCTAGATTGGACGGTGTTGAACTTACAAAAAGTATATATGATATAAATAGTTCTCAAATAATCATCATACTTTCTGCTTTTGATGACTCACACTACCTACTTCCACTTATTAACTTAGGGATAGAAAAGTTTATAAAAAAACCGATTGATTTTCAAGAGTTACTAGATGTATTACTCTCAACATCTAAAAAAATAAAAGCACAAGATGGATTAGTAGCATCTAATTCATTGAAAAAAATAGAACTCAGTTCTAATTTTATTTACGATAGAGAAAAAAGTGCTCTTTTTAATAATAATGAAAATATTTATTTAACAAAATATGAAATAATTTTCATGCAACTGCTTACAACTAATGTTGGTAAGATATACACAAATGATGATATTGTTGCAAACTATACATTAAATAATGAAAACCTAGATACACAAAATATAAGAAAACTACTCTCTAAACTAAGAAAAAAGTTACCGGAGAATACTCTTGAGAGTATTTATGGTATCGGATATAGAATGGTTCCTTATTTAGAAAAAGTAGAATAAATTTTAGAGGTGCCCTTTAGAACTTAGATTAGAGTTTTTCCAAAGCCTTTTTCTCTCTTAATTTATCTTTTTTACTTTTACCTTTACCCTTAACCGGGGCAGGACCTTTTACCTTTTTAGGTGCATCACCTGTTAGTTCAAACCCTTCTAAACTCTCCCTATCTAACTTTATGTTTGAGCGTTTCTCTATAAGTTTAAAATGCTCCATATTTTCATAATCTATAAAAGAGATAGCAACTCCTGATTTTCCTGCTCTTGCAGTTCTTCCAATCCTATGAATATAATCAGCTGGGGAGCGTGGTAGGTCATAGTTAATTACACAATCTATATTATCGATATCTAGTCCTCTTCCTGCTATATCAGTAGCAAAAAGAATTTGAACTTTTTTATCTTTAAATGCTTTGAGTGTCTCATTTCGTAAATCTTGTTCTAAATCACCATTAAATGATGCAGCCTCAAATCCATACTTTCTAAACTTTACAGCAATATTGTCAGTTGCTCGTTTATTTGCCATAAAAACTAAAACTAAATCCCACTTATTTTGCCTTAGTAACTCTCTTAGTAATGGTCCTCGACTTTCTTTATTTACCTCTACAACTCTTTGTTTTATACTCTCAACTATTGATCTCTCTTCTATCTTAACCTCTATCGCTTTAGTTGTTATTTTAGAAGCGATTAGTTTCATTTTAGGTGGATATGTAGCTGAAAACATTAAATTTTGGCGAGTATTTGGGATTGATTCTAAAATCAACTCTAACTCCTCCTCAAACCCTAAATCAAGCATCTTATCAGCTTCATCAAGAATTAAAAAATCAAGATGAGAAAGGTTCATCTGCTTCTTTTTCAACACATCTAAAAATCTTCCAGATGTAGCCACAAGTATGTCACACCCTTGCTGAATAGCATAAAGCTGGTCACCAATAGATTCTCCACCAATAACAGTAACAACTTTAGGTTTTTTAGAAAAATGTGAACTAAACTCTTCAAACATATTAGCAACTTGAAGGGTTAACTCTCTCGTGGGTGTTAAAACAAGTACTTTTATTTTCGCCTTACCCTCAGCTCTTCTTTTTTTCCATTGTTGTAAAGTTGGTAAAATAAAACTAGCACTTTTCCCACTACCAGTCTGAGCCTGAGCAATAATATCATGCTCTTGTAGTACAAGAGGAATCACTTTTTCTTGGATAGGTGTTGGTTGTTTAAAGTTTTTTTGATTTAATGATGATTGTATCTCTTTTATAAGTCCAAGTGCTAAAAATGACATAAATAGTTCCTAGTAAT
>JAYEKJ010000023.1:0-3568 GCA_034660975.1 Campylobacterota bacterium | reverse complement strand
TCTGCTATTTTTTTCTGAGAAAGCCAAAGTGTCTCATCTTCAAAAATAACATCAATATTTACTTTAGAGTCATCTATCTTAAAAAATACAAAGTTAATCATCTCATTCATTTTATCTCCCCCTTAAACGCTTTATCCATAAGGCTTTTATGAAGTGTTTCTAAGTGTTCTAGTTTTTGAGTTTCTTTTGTTTTTATGGTTTCTGTTTTTTCTACTATTGAAGCGAATTTGTTTTGTAGGTCTATTGGTGGTTTAATATATTTCAACTCTTTTAGAATAGTCAAGTTTAGTATTCCCATTGTTCCACCGTGAGAAAAATTCAATAATTGTGCTTTGAAACCTTCGGTATAAAATAAATCTTTGAAAAACACTGGATTGTAAAGAGTTGTATCTAATGATATTTTCATAAGACGAGGATTAATAATTCCTGCTTCAAAAACTTTTGGAACAATAGCAATTTTTCCAAAAGTTCCTACAAGTGAAATTAATATATCTTTTTCTTTTATTGAATAACCTTTTAAAGTTTCATATCTTTCATCATCTATGTAATAATTTCCATAATTGAAATTATTTTTAATAACTTGCTCTTGTCCATAAATCTTATATCCACATTTTACATAGAACTCTTTTTTTAGACTTGAACCAAAAGGACCTGTTCTCATAGCTCCTTTATATTGTTCAATAAGATTTACAAGCTTTTCAACTTCCCACCCCATAGGATTTTTAATAGGGTCGCCAAACATCTCTATAAACTTTGATTTTAAGAACAAATCATATTCTTTTATAAGCTCTTTTTGTTTCTCTATCAATGACGAGCTAATATCAAGAACTTTTACTATCTTTTCTTGTTGTGGAAGTGGTGGGTAAGCAATAGGGATGACTTGTAGTTTTGCTTTATTTAGAGTTTTCCCCATAACGGCTCTATCTATTGTCCGTTCTAAGTCAGTTGCTTTCAATACATAATATAAAAATTTATTTTCTATTGAAGTGTCTAATATCTCTAATCCTGCTATTGCTTCATTAGTATATAAATTTTGTCCAGCAAAAGATAGTTTTCCAATAGATAGCTTATAGCTAAGTAGTAATGTTCCTTTTTTTACTTGTTTTATATTACTGTCTTGGACTGCTTTATCTGTTATCTTCTCTTTTGTTGAGGATATAATATAATTATTCATATCTCTAATTGAAGTCCAAAGATTATCTCCCGCAAAATATTCAGAAACATTTCTTGACGGAGTTTTTCCAATTATAAAATTAACTATTTTTCCAAGTTTTTTTTCTTGCCACCCATCAGGAACATTCCCTATCATTAAGCTTCTTTATTTTCTATTATTGATGCAGATTCTATAGTAACTGTTCTTGTTGCACTTTTATAGTAACCACTAAAATCAATAGTCTCTTTGCTGTGTTTTTGTATTTTTTCATAAAGCTCTTCACTCTCAACATAACAGATTCTCATTGTGCCATCATCAAAGCCATCATCAGAATGAAGTTTGAATTTTTTTTCATTTTTATCGTTAATTTCAAATGCTGTAAGTCTATCATCACTAGTTTTGTTGTAAACAAAAGCTTTACTAGTTTGAACAATTTCTACTGCTTGTTTTATGTTGAGAAGATTTGCTTTTGTTAAAGAAATTTTTTCATCTTCCTTTTCTCCAACTTTTAATTTAAGAATATCTAAGTGCCTCATACTAGCTATCTCGATAAAACTTGTGATAAATGCATAATAATTATCTTTTAGAAAATATCTGTCTCTATCTATTGTTGCATTTTTAAGTTCATTTAGTATGTGTAGTATATTTTCTTTTAAATTACTATTGCTATTTGAATCAGATAAAACAAGATTGTAGCTTCCAGATTTTTCTATCTCTGTTGGCTCATAGTCTTCATTATTTGCAGCTTTAAATAAAAAATTTGCAGCTGTTGTTATTTTTCTTTTATTAGTATTAGTAATAACTTCTATTCCTAAATCTTGCCCATCAACACTAAATTCTAATACATCATTAAAATCTGTTTGAGACTCTAACTGACACTCAAATCCATCTTCTAAAAGTGCCTCATATATATCTTTTGGTGTTTTAAACTCTGCATGTATCTCTTCATAAATAGGTTTATCATATTTGTAACCATCAGATAAAACAGTTTGTGTATCGACTTGTTTAACAGATGTATAGCCATCTGTAAGTAGTTGATTTATCATAGTTTCATAATCTAACTCATCTATTTGCACTCTAAAGTATTCAACATCTTCAGAAATTAGACATTTAAACTCTATATTATCGCCATTTATTATGGTTAAAGCATATACTTCTTTCATCTTAAAGCTCCATAATCATTTTTATATGGTTGATATCATGCCTCATCAACCAATCTGTAAAGTTTTCGTTTTCTTTACTGCCAAAGAGTAGTTCTGGTTTAACTTCTATTATAGATTTATATTTTTTAGTTTCACCATGTATCTCTTGTAAATACTCATTTAAACTTTTAAGTATTTTTAGTTCATCTCTTTTTTGTGCATATTTAAAGCCTAACCTATACCAAACTATCAAACCACTATTTGTAGCAGTAAGTGTTATTTTAGAAAAGTTCTTTTTTCTATAAAATCGTTTCTGTTTTTGAAAGATTGTTGATAAAATACCATTTCCTCTAAACTTTTCATCTAAAGTAATTCCTTGAATTATCACGACTTTTTTATGTGTCTGAGTAAAACAATATTCGTTCACAATGCAACAATGCTTTAATAGAGTTGGCTCATTATTCGCATATAAATCTAACCAAACTTCTTTGGTATTTTGTGATATTGATGGAGAGTATTGTATATTGTTTTCAGGACAACGAGAATCTATACACTCATCTTTTCTTATAATTGGCTTTACTTTACTAAGATTATCACCAATCATATCAAAGGTATATAGCTTTTTTATCTCATCAATAGTAATCAAATCATTACAATTCACTATATAATACTCCTGACTTTACATTTAGATGTATTATAACATTTAAATATTAAACTTCAATCTCATCATCTATTATCTCAACCAACTCACTCATAAGCGAACCTTTAAACATACCTTGTATGCCCATCTTATGAAACTTTGTGAATGGATTTTTTACTAAATCTACTCTTTGTATATCTTGCTTCTCTTGGATATAGTGCTTTATAGCTTTTATAAATTCTATCTGCTTTGAACTTAGTTTATGGTTTTGTAAAAATGTATCTAAAAGGTGTGGAAGTTTATACTCTTTTTTACTAATGATAGCCTTGAATATATCAACAATATCATTTGATTTACACTCAAACATCTCACTTAGCTTATCTACTTCTATATCTTCTTTTAGAAGTTCATTTTTAAGTATCTCAATATCTTTATCTTGAAGTTCAACTCCGATAAACAACTGTTGTAATATTGGGCTTTCATTTACAAGTTTTTGTATCACTTGGAGTATATGCTCATCATAAGCTTTTAAATCTACACTTAGATGATTTATAGATATATCTGTTTTACTTTTTATAGCATCTTTTAGGTCAAAATGATACTCTTTTATCTCATCTGATTTTGATTTATATA
>JAYEKJ010000022.1:25924-42996 GCA_034660975.1 Campylobacterota bacterium | reverse complement strand
TATAAGTTCTCTAAAGAGTTTAGCATTAACCTGCATCTACTACGGGAGTTAAGCTCACAAGGTGATACAACTCTATTTTCAAGCTCTTTAAATTATGGGTTTGAATTATGAGAAAAATTTTACTCTCACTCCTGCTTTTTAACCTAGTTTTATCTCAACCGATAGGATACGAGTTTTTAGATGCACTCAAGGCTTTTGAAGATGATAAGCTCTCAAACGATAAACAAGCAAGAGAGAATCTAGTAAAGTTAGCTTCAACAGATAAAAACTCTGCTTTTTTACTAGGCTACTACTACAAAACACCAAAATACAAAAATGTAAATATAAAATTATCTTTTAGCTACTATCTTCAATCAGCAAAACTAGGAGAGGTGGATGCTATGCTAATAACTGGTTGGAACTACTATAAAGGCAAAGGGGTTGATTATAATATGAAACAAGCCAAATACTGGCTTGAAAAAGCAGCAATAGCTGGTGATAAAGAGGCTGAAGCTATGTTGGGATTTATATTTTAACCTGCCGTTTATTAAATCCTGCCGTTCCAGCTTTTGAATCTATTTTGAAATCTTTTGCATAAGGTTTTAGATAACTCGGTATCGCTCTCCCTTTTAGTTTCATCATATCTTTTAACATCAAATCAGATACTGCTTGTGGCTCAAGATTTTTTACCTCTGTAAGGTATTTAAAAAGTAGTTCACCTAATCTTTGAAGTGAGATTTTCCATGTTGAATCGGTTTGGGTGTAGATCCAGATTCCAAAGGCATAAAAGTTCTCATAAACACTCTCCTCACCCCATAAAAGTTTCAAACTATTTTTAAAATTTCCACTGTTATAAGTCAAATCCCAAAATCTTGCGAATCTTTTCATAATCTGAATATCGTTAAAAGAGAGTTGATTGTTTTTTAAAATATCATAAGGTGGCATATCACTATAAACCATCCCATGCTCTTTATCGTGGCGATTTATAAAAGTACCTGAGAGTTTCTTTAGAATCCCTATCTGAATCTCACAAGAGCTTAAACTCACCAACTCATCAAGATTAGCCCCAAAACTCTCTAAACTCTCCCCAGGAAGCCCAACTATCAAATCAAGATGGATATGAGCCTCAGTTTCGTTCTCTAAGAATCTGATATTCTCTTTTATCTTATCTAGTTTGAGTTGTCTTGAGATATTATTTGCTATATCCAAATTAAGTGTTTGAATCCCAATCTCAAGTTGCAATGCACCATGAGGGAACTGTTGAATCTTTTGTTTTATAGAGTCTGGAAAATGGTCAGGAATAACCTCAAAATGGGCAAAATAATCTTCATCTTTTTCTAAGAAAAAATCTAAGATTCTATTTGCTGTTTTCATGTTTAAGTTAAAAGTTCTATCTACAAACTTAAAATTTCTAGCTCCCCTATCCCATAACTTTTCAAACTCATCTAAAACCTCATCCAAATCAAAAGCACGAACTTTCTCATCCATAGATGATAAACAAAACTCGCACTCAAAAGGGCAACCACGAGATACCTCTACATAGATATAACGGTTTTTTATATCCTCATCTGTATAATATTTGTATGGTAGGGACAACTCTTTTAAAGATGGTATATCCATCTTAGTGATTCTAGATTCAATAGTTTTATTGTTGATAATTTGTGAACAAAGCTTATAAAAAGAGTTTTCCCCCTCACCTTGCACTATATAATCAGCCACATCAAGATCTACACGAAAAGGCTCATGTGAGACCTCTGGACCACCTAAAATGATAGTAGTGCTTGGGGATATCTTTTTTATTATGTGGATAAGTTCACTCACATAAGTTACATTCCATATATAAACCCCAATACCAATAATACAGGGTTGATTTATCAATAGTTTCTCAGCGATAGTTTGAACAGCATCATTTATACTAAATTCTAAAATTTTAGAATCTCCACGAAGCTCTTTTAAATTTGCATATAAATATCTAAGACCAATAGAGCTATGAGTGTATCTGGAGTTTAATGTTGTGAGTATAATTTTCATAAAAGGATTTTAACATAAAAATTCAAGCCAAAAAGGAGTAAAGGCTTGAATGTGTAAATAATTGTTTGGAGTATATTTATCTCATATGAAAAGGGGAGGAAAACATATATTGAGATGTCGTAATTATAATAAGTATAAGTTAATAGTTAGTAAACTAACTATTTTGTTTACCGTATGCGTTAAGCATAGCTGTTAGTTTTTGATATAACTCTTGTGATGATTCTTCCATAGTTTTAAAGTTTTCAACAATAATTTTAGGATTATCACCTTTAAGAGTAGTTTGTGCTTTTACAAATTCGATATTTCTAAGTACCGAATCATGAACTTTAGCATGAGGAACTTCCATCTCTCTAAACTCTTTTAAATTTGAGAATCTATCACGCCCTACACCATCATACCATTTACCCATACGACAATTTTTGTGATCAACATACTCAGCAGTTATATCAGCTTCTATAACACTAGCATACGCACGAGATTTATAGATGATATGATCAACTTTTACAAGTGTTGTAAATAGACGATTTTGAACCTTTAAAGATGCAAATGAAGCGTTATTTGCCATTGTGTTTAACTCTTTAAATGTATTTTCAAATTCATGTATAACATCTGTTGAACTTTGTGCAATATCTGTAATTCTATCTGAATTACCTCTCATATCGTTTGATTCTTGTTGAAGAGTTGAGATAGTTATCTCAATCTCATTTGTAGCTTTTTGTGTTCTCTCTGCAAGTTTTCTAACCTCATCAGCAACAACAGCGAAACCTCGTCCATGCTCCCCTGCTCTTGCTGCTTCTATCGCAGCATTTAGTGCAAGTAGGTTTGTTTGATCAGCAATATCTTTAATAAGTCCCACAACAACTGAAATCTCACGAGAACTGCTCTCAAGATTTACTATCCCTTCATGAGAGGCTGCTATTAACTCAACTAAAGTATTTAATCTATCTCCAATATCTATAACACTACTTAAGCTATCTGATGAAGATTGAGCAGTATGCTGTGAGACCTCAACAATCTCATTAGTATCACTCTCAATCAATGATATATCCTCTTGAATAATTGCAAGACCAGCACTAACACCACCACCAAGTTTTCCAAAATCCTTAGACATTTGACCTCGAATTCTTGTTTCCCATCCACTAGCAATCGATGAGATTGCAAGGTTTAAATCTCTAGCAGTTGTATAAAAGATACCGTGTAAACCAGTAGGATAAGTTCTTCTGTATGTTTTCCCCTCTGATGCATTCTGAATTGTTGTTGCCGTATCTCTCATAAAAGCTTCTAACTGATCGAGTACATCATTTACAGTCCAAGCAAAATCAGATTCACTAGAACCATCATCAGGTATATTTGTTACACGATCCTCTAGTTTACCCTCTGATGCATTTTTTAGAACCCTTTTCATAGCAATTGTAAGCTCAGAACTAGAAGCAGATGATTTAGAATTAGGGATAAAAATAGTAATTATTAAAATTAAAACTACAACCCCACTTAAAATATAGTTAGCAGTGAACAACCCATAAATTGAAACTAATAAAAGTGTTGTAAAAAGTAAAATTGCTTGATTATTCTTGAATAGAGATGATAAGTTCATCATAACTTGCTCCTTGTTCATGTAAAAGATCTGTTAAAATTTTAGTAGAAGCTTCAACTCCACCAGTTTTTTCAGCTTGTAACATCTGTGCATAAAGTGGTTTAATAGTCTCTATCGCTTTTGGATTTGGCATCCGTCTCACTGAATAATAACCAATAATATTTCCTCTATCATCCAATGAAGCTGTAACATTTGCATATACCCAATAAGAATCTCCCTGCTTTGTTTTGTTAATAACAAAAGCAAAAACCTCCTCTTTGTTTTGAATCCTTTGCCAAAGGAGTTTAAAAACAGCCTTTGGCATATCTGGATGACGAATCAGATTATGAGACTTACCTAAGAGTTCAGCCTCAGTATATCCAGCCATTTTCATAAATATTTTGTTTGTATAAGTTATACGACCTTTTAGGTCCGTTTTAGAAACAATGAAATCATCTTTTTGCATCTGCTTAATCATCTAATGCCCTTATCTATTAATTGAACTGTTTTATCATTAAAAGTATAGCATATTAATATTATTTCTAAAGTTTTTATTAAGAATATGATAAAATACTTAATACTTCTAGCATACAAAAGGTTCTTAATTTATGCCAATACTTCTATCCACATTTTATTTCTTCTACTTCGCTGTTGTTGGGGTATATATTATTTTTATGCCAAAAGTGTTAGCTATGAGTGGTTATTCAGCTACTGAGATAGGAATCATATTTGCAGCAGGACCCTTAGTTAGATTTTTACTCCCATTTGCTTTTATAAAAGGTTTAAAAATCGATATAAAAAGCTTTAATATTGCTCTTGGAATTATGCTTATAAGCTCCCTTAGTTTTTACTTCTCACTAGATAGCTTTTATAAACTTCTTTTGTCCAACATAGGTTTAGGGATGGGTCTTAGCCTCATACTTCCATATATCGAAGTTATATCCCTTAGTAGTATTGGTAAAGAGAGGTATGGAAAGATTAGATTATTTGGCTCTGTTGGTTTTGTACTAGTTGCTCTTATTTTAGTGAAATTTATGAGTTCACCAGATATTGCCCTAAACTATCTACTATCTGCCACTTATATAACAGCTATATTCGCCTTTGTTATTGCAAGAAATGCAGAAGCTAAGAGTGAGAAAAAAGAGGAAGTTGTTAATGACATAAATCTTTTTACAGACTGGAAATTATGGTTAGGACTAACACTTATGCAGGTGAGTTTTGGTTCATTTTATAACTTCTTTACCATCTATGAAACAGACCATGGAATCAGTTTGGATATGACCATATACCTTTGGAGTTTTGGTGTATTAGCTGAGATATTTATGCTTTACTTTCAAGGTAGATTTCTTCGTAAAAATCTAATAATCATCCTACAAATCACAACTTTCGCAAGTGCTATTAGATGGTTTTTACTATTTTTATATCCAGAAAATTTAGCAATTTTATTTTTTACACAATCACTACATGCCCTAAGCTTTGCACTATTTCATTCAGCAGCTATTAGCTACCTCTATAACCTATACAAACATAAAGCCCTAGCCCAACAGTTTTTCTCTGGAATCACTTACGGATTAGGTGGTTTTAGTGGGGCATTGATTGCTGGATATATCTACGAGTATTATCCAGTATATATCTTTTTAAGCTCCTCAGTTTTTGCATTTGGAGCATTTTTATTTTTGTTCTTTCACTCAATACTCAATAGAAAGGGTAGCAGTTAGAGTTCTATCTGTTGCCTCTTTCCCCTCAGCTTCAAGGTTCACATAATCTACTTTATAACTAACACCTGCTGAGAAAATACTATTTATTTTACTACTAAATGCTGTTTTTAAAAAGACAAAATAGTTATCCAAATCTTCAAACTCTGTTCTATAACTTGTCTCTTGAGTAAATTTTAAATCTTCTAAAACTTGCCATTCATAATTTGCTTTAATTCTAAAAGATGTGTAGTTGTCTGTTAAACCCAAAATAGAAGTTGAAATTGGTGTGTTATTGGGATTTGGATATGCGATAATATTTCCACTTGCATCATAATCTATATCATCAAAATTATCCTTCGAATAAAGTATATTTGTATCCATAGCAAGATTATGTTTTTGAAGTGTTAAAGCTTTATATGCAACCCCTGGACCAGTATATAATTGATAATCATAACCTGAAAATTTATCATCTTTATAACCAACTAAATAGTTAAAAGCTATTTTATCTGTTAACTCATAATCGTAAATCAACTCTATAAAATACTTATTCTTTGTTTCTACCTTTTGATCCTCTGCAAATTGAGCATCAAAAATAAGAGTAAAAAGATTTTTATCAAAACCTTTCTTTATTTTTGATTCAAGAGCATAAACTTTTGTTTTTGTATTACCCTCTGTACTGATATAACCAAACTCTGTATGAGTTACAAGCTTATTACTCTCATCAAAATTTATATCTTCAGCTATAACTAAAGAGCTAAACACTAATCCACTTAGCAATATTTTGTTATAACTTAGCATCTTTTTTCCTTATTGATTTTTCAATACTCTCTATATATCTAGCGATATAATGGTATCTATTTAAATATTTAGAATCTATTTTATACAAAAGTGGTCTATACTTTATATAATTTTTCCAAACTCTTTTACTTGGTTCTATTCGCCCTTTTTTATACAGTTCAAAACTTACAGATGCATTTATAAAACCTTTAAGCAATCTCATCTCATCACTATCTTCAAATCGTCTAGGAAACCAAATAGATTCTATACTCTCATGTGCATCATAAAATCTTTGCTCATCAAGCGATTTAATAAACTCATCTAAATTTTTATTCATCTTCTAAAATCATCATATTTTTTCGCCAATACCCTCTCCCACCTTTTAGTGAAATACAATGGTGTGTTGGGAATTTTTCTTTATACTCTTTAAGTCTATCTAGCGTTACTTTTCCAGAATCACAATAAAATACAAAAACACTCCCATCAGCCTCTTGCTTTAACTCAAAAGGGTTATAAACAGTAGTTTGTGCTTTTTCTATCGGCGATAAAATTGTATCGATTAGCAAAACTTTTATACCATCTTTTTCTAATTTTTGTTTATTCTCTAAAAACTCTTTTTGAGTCCATTCATTTGGATAGTTCATCTTAAAATTATGAGATTAGCATCTTTAAATACCATTTCGATTCTTTTACAGGAGTATTATTTACACTTAGGCAGTGGGGGCAAATTACTCTCATTTTGTTCCTTCATATTGTAAATTTTATACGGTAGTTCCATTATTACATTTGTTTCACCATTGTCACTAATAACAGTTAGTTGGCCTTTTATATGTTTTTCTACTATTGTTTTACTCATGTATAAACCTAAACCTGTACCATTATTTGATTTTGTAGAAAAGTATGGTTCAAATATTTTATTTATCACCTTTTTATCAATTCCACCAGCATTATCATTTATAGTAATCGTAATATGCGTATCTGATGCTTCTACATCTACAATAATTCTTTTATTTTTATCAACCCTATCTTCAAAAGCATCAATTGAATTTTTTATAAAATTGATAATAGCTTGTACCAACTCATTTTGAAATGTTTCTATCTCTAAATTTTCATCAACCCTTTGAATATACTCAATCTCATGCAGTTTCATCTCCCCTTTAAGTAAAGATGTTGATTTATCAAGTATGCTAGATAAAGAAACTTTTGTTAATATCTTATTTTTCTTAAAAAAATTCCGAAAATCATCTATTGTTACTGATAAATACTGCACAGTATCCTCAATTTTTGTATAAGCTTCTAATTCAGTTTCTTCATCTAATATATTTAACTCTTTTTTAATTCTAAGTGTTGAAATAATTGTATTAATTACTGATAAGGGCTGTCTCCATTGATGAGCTATCATACTAATCATCTCACCCATAGCAGAACTTCTAGAGTTTACTAAAAGTTTATCTTGATGAATATGTAACTCTTTAGCATCTGTTGTGTTTTCTCTAAATATAATAAAGCCTATATGATTTGCAGCATAATCATACTCCGGAACTAGAGTATTTTTCATCCAATACTCTTTACCATCCCTACTAAGAGTTTTCTCTTCAAATTCTAAAACTTTCTTCTCTTTTAGATGCAGTATGATTTTTTCTTTTAAACTACCTTTTATATGGAGTCTCTCATAATGAAAAAAGTCATTACCAATTAGTTCATCTTTTGTATATCCAATCAACTTTAAATATGCTTGTGAAATATCTCTAATTAAAAAATCATTATCAATTTTTATGAGATATACTTTTTTATCAATTGTATCTCTCTCTTTAATAAGCTCACAATTTAACTTTTTAACTTCTTTAATATTCTCTTCAAGAAGTGCATTTGTGTTAGCCATATTGGTTTGATCTGTTATGATTATTGCTACTAATTTTTTATCTTCATCAAACGGTATGATACTCACATCTTGTTGCATATATGAATAGTTAAGTATTTTGATTTGATCTATTTTTATAGGTATAAAATATTTAGAAGTATTTGCTGTATAAAATGTTGGAGTACCTAATCTTAAAGCAGTTTTTATCTTTCTTTTTAAAGTTTTACTACTAATACCTGTAAATAATTGATCTAATGTTTTTGAAATTGCATCAGATTCTTTTATACCGGTATGTAACTCCAGCCATTTATTATAATAAAATATTTTTAACTCATCATCTAGTATAATAATCCCATTATCTATACTAGAGAGAAGTTTTTTATCTATATCAAGGCTTCTAATATCTTGTTGAGTTGTTGTTTTAGCCATTGAATTGATCCATCTTTAGTTAATATAAATATCTCGCCATTAATTTTTTGGTCTTTAAAATTAAGCTCTGTTTCTATCACAATTACTTGTGAATATTGTTGAAAAGTTTTAACCTTATCTATCTCACTCAAAGGTACCTTGCTAATACTTGGAAGTGAAAAACTCACTTGTGTATCCATCTCCTCAGCTAAACGAGTTGTTAGTGATGATGTTAGAATATTTGTTAGTTCAAGTATAGCATCATCTATATCCTCTTCACTCTCTAACTCTAGATGTTTTGCAAGATTTAAAGCACTCTCTTCATTTATAAAAAAAGCTGTTTCACCACTAAAATCACCAATAAATGCTTGAGTTGAAAAAAAATAACTTGAATTTTTTTTATGACAAAACTCCTCTAAAAGTTGTTTTGTTTGCATAATATTAATTTTTGGAATACTCAATGTCGCAAAAGCATCAAGCATCTCTGCTACAACTGCTGTTGCATTACCATAAGCTACATTTATCAACTCTTGAAGTACATCTTGCTCATCTTCACTCAGAACAATTTTATCCATACTACAACATCTCTAATATATCTTGCATCTTAGCAACATTAATAGGTTTTTGAACATGAAACTGAGCCCCAAGAGATACCACTCTCGTTTTAGCTCTCTCTTGAACATCTGCTGAAACAACTACAACTTTGATTTTAGGATTTATCTCTATCATTTTTGGTAGAGCCTCATAACCATCCATTATTGGCATTGTCAAATCTAAAAAAGCTATATCTACTTTTTCTTTTTTAACAATCTCAATAGCTTCTGCACCATTAGATGCTTGAAAGATATCAGCGTCATTTACTAAAGATTTTAATGATTTTATCAAACTTAGTCTTGCTAACTTTGAATCATCTGTTACAAGGTATTTCATATTTTCTACTTTCTAAATGATTTAATAGTCTCATTAAATCCAAAATCTGGATGTCTTTTCTGATTTAAAATAATTTGAGCTACAGTATTGTTATCCATATTAACAACGATTGGTGCTAAAAAATTTACTGTTGAATTTTCTAACGGTTTTTGAATCATAACAATGTTATAAACATGTACATTTGATTCAGTATGTATATCTAAAAGAACTTTCATATCAGAGGGTAAATCAAATGAGTATTCTCTTAATTTATATGGGTTAATGATTGTAAAAGATATATCTTTGTTATCTGCATCCATCATTGTCCAAAATAGTTCATCAACTTCATTCAACTCTATATGTGTCATACTTTCAAAACCTAAAAGATGACCTTTAATTTCATAGCTCATTACTTTTCCTTAAATTAGAATAGACCCTCTTCATATTTAATTGTTAAACATTCAATATAACACAAAGAGTTTTTTATACTAGCTGTGTTGGAGTATTTTCCAATTGCAAAGCTAAATCTATTATCATCACAAGCAATAGTTATACCATCTTCCATATTTATTAATGATAATTTAGATTCATCTAACAATTTAGCATCAACTACATTGTTAAATTCTAATTTCATACTGACCCAATCAAAATCCCTAGCTCTATCTTGAGCAGTTAATATGATTGAAATTTTTGTTGCAGAGATAAGCTCAATAGAGCGAATCTCCCCATCTTTAAAATCATCAAACCGTTTTAAAAACTCTTTAGTATTAATGAGTGGTTTCATTTTATTGACAACCTACACACTCCATACTTCTATCCTCTACATCTCCGGCAATCTCTGGAGATTGTGAACGGAGATAGTAAGTTGATTTAAGTCCAAGTTTCCAAGCCAACATATATATCTCATTTAGGTATCTACCACTTGCTTTATCAAGTGTTATAAAGATATTTAAACTTTGCCCTTGGTCTATCCATTTTTGACGAATAGCAGCAGCTTTTATAAGTATAGTTTGATCTAAATCATAAGCTGGTGTATAAAAAACATAAGTATCAGGTGATAACTTAGGTACAACAACAGGAATTAAACCACTTAAATTCTCTTCAAACCATTTTCTTTTAAATACTGGTTCAATTGCCTGAGTAGTTCCAGTTAAAATGGAGATAGAACTCGTAGGAGCAATCGCCATCAAGTAACCATTTCTCAAACCTTGTGACTTCACTTTTGAGCGAAGAGATTCCCAATCATAAGATGAAGTAAATAATCCACGATCTACAAGATTTAGAGTCTCAGCACTTGCATGATCTTGAGGCATAATTCCTTGTGACCATTTTGAACCGGTAAACTCAGGGTAAGTACCTTTCTCTTTTGCTAAATCTGATGAAGCAGATATAGCGTTATAAGAGACAGATTCCATAATCTCATCTATCTTCTCAAAATGCTCTTTACTTCCCCAAAGGATTCCTTTCTCAGCTAACATCTGAGATTCACCCATAACACCTAAACCGATAGAGCGAGATTTCATGTTAGTTCGTTTTACTTTTTCAACAGGATAAAAGTTCAAATCTATCACATTGTCTAAGCAACGAATCGCAGTTGGCACGATTCTATCGATATCCTCTGTTTTATTGATACGAGATAAATTTACAGATGCCAAGTTACAAACAGCAGTAGCACCATCAATCTTCTCTTTCTCAACAACAAAAATAGGAAGTCCACCAAGCCAATCCAGAGCTGTTACTTTTTTAGCAGGTTTTTCTATCCCGCTATCAAGTTTAACAATCTCATTCTCTTCATAACTAATAGAATCACCATTTTCAAAAATAAATTTTATTTTATAGTGATTTGCTTCAGTATTTTGAAAAATCTCTGTACAAAGGTTTGAACTTCGTATAACACCATAATGATCATTAGGGTTAGCTTTGTTAGCATTGTCTTTAAAACAAAGGAATGGTGAACCTGTCTCAAAATAAGATGTTAGAATCTTCTTCCATAAATCTTTTGCTTTAATAGTATCTTTGATGATATTATTATCATTTTCTAACTCAATATATCTTTTGTTAAAATCCTCACCAAAAAGTGTAGGTAAATCTTTACAATCATAAGGATCAAAAAGTGTCCATAAACCATTTTCTTGAACTCTTTGCATAAACAGATCATTTAACCATAAAGATGGGAAAAGGTCATGCGCACGACGACGCTCTTCACCAGCATTTTTCTTTAAGTCTAAGAAGTCATTTATGTCAACATGCCATGGTTCCATATAAACAGCGATAGCACCTTTTCTAGTTCCTAACTGATCAACTGCGATAGCAATATCGTTAGTGATTTTAAGAAATGGTATAGTTCCACCAGCTGCATTTTTATGTCCATCAATAAAAGAACCCATAGAACGAATCCCTGTCCAGTCCCAACCAATTCCACCACCAAACTTAGATAACATTGCCATCTCTTGGTAGGCATCAAATATTCCTTCGATATTATCAGGAGTTGAACCGATATAACAAGATGATAACTGGTGTCTTGTTGTTCTAGCATTTGATAGGGTTGGAGTAGCTAACATCACTTCAAACTTACTTATCATGTTATAAAATTTTATAGCCCACTCTTGACGATTTTCTTCCCTTTGTGCCAAAAACATAGCTATCGCCATAAACATATGTTGAGGAAGTTCTATCGGATTCTCATCAGAATCTTTGATTAGGTATCTATCATAAAGAGTTTTTACACCAAGATAATTAAACTGTAAATCTCTCTCAGGTTTGATATGTTTTTCTAACTCATCAAGATCATACATCTCTTTTAAACCTAAAAGTATGCGACCCTCTCTTTCACCTTTAAGAAAATATTTTAAAAGTGTTGAATAACCTGAGAATCCATTTACTTGATGGTAAAGATTGTATAAAAACAGACGAGATGCTACAAAAGTCCAATCAGGAGCATCTATATCTATCTTATCAACAGCAGTTTTTATAAGTGTTTCTTGAATCTCTTTAGATGTGATTCCATCACGAAAATGGATATGAGCATCAACCTCTAATTCACTTTGAGAAACATTATTTAAACCTATAACAGAATCAGCTGTATATTTTTGTATTTTTTTAATATCTAGTGGCTCTGTTCTACCATTTCTTTTTATAACTGTTATCATTTTTGTCCTATTTTATCATTATAGATTCTAAGCCAAATAGATATTTATCTGCTTGATTTAGAATCTATTTTTTGTATTTTGTCTAAAAGTTTTCATCTCAAAAAGAGATGAAATAAGAGTTGTTTATTTAAAAACTCTTTTGAAAATGTTATTAACATTTTTAGTGTAATAATCGTAGTTGAAACACTCACGAATTTCAGCTTCACTTAGTTTACTTCTTAGTTCATCATCTGCTAAAAGATGACCAAGGTATAAAGATTCACCTTGCTCATTTGTTGTTGCTTTTCCTTGTTGAATCTCTTCCCAAACTTTCATAGCATTTCTTTGAACGATTTTATAAGCATCTTCACGAGACACACCTTTAATAGGAAGTTCAAGAAGTACTCTTTGAGAGAATACTAATCCACCTGTAAGGTTTAAATTTTTCATCATATTTTCAGGCATAACTGTTAGATTAGCGATAACATTATTCATACGGTGAAGCATAAAGTTAGTTGTAATAAAAGCATCTGGTAACCAGAATCTTTCAGTTGATGAGTGAGAAATATCTCTCTCATGCCATAGAGCAACATTTTCCATTGCTGGCATAGCGTACGAGCGAATCATACGAGCAAGACCTGTGATGTTTTCAGTAAGGATAGGGTTTCTTTTATGTGGCATTGCAGATGAACCTTTTTGACCTTTTGCAAAATACTCTTCACACTCATAAACTTCTGTTCTTTGTAAGTGTCTAACTTGTACAGCAAATTTTTCAATAGTAGATGCCATTGTTGCTAAAGCTGTTGCTAGTCTAGCATATCTATCTCTGTGAACAACTTGGTTTGAACATGGTTCAGCTTTTAAGCCTAATTCAGCCATAGCATGTTCTTCTAGCTCTAATGGAGCGTGTGCAAAGTTACCCATAGCACCTGAGATTTGACCAACAGCAATCACTTCCATAGTTTGTTCTAAGTTTATTAAGTGTCTAGCCATCTCATCATACCAAACTGCTAATGTTAAACCAAATGTTATAGGTTCACCATGAATACCATGGCTTCTTCCTACCATGAGAGTCATTTTATGCTCCTCTGCTCTTACTTTGATAGATTCCATAAGCATTTTCACATCAGCTATAATAATTTCTAGTGAAGCTTTCATCTGAAGAGCAACACCTGTATCAACAGCATCTGAAGATGTCATTCCATAGTGAAACCATCTAGATTCTTCACCAAGAGATTCACTAACACTTGTAGTAAATGCGATTAAGTCATGTTTAGTAACAGCTTCTATCTCTTCTATCCTTTCAACTGAGAACGAAGCATTTTTCACAATCTTTTCACAATCTTCATCAGGGATTAGACCAATTTTATTCCATGCTTTTACAGCTGCTTTTTCAACTTCAAGCCATGCTGCATATCTTGCTTCTTGTGTCCACTTCTCTGTCATTTCTGGTCTTGAGTATCTTTCTACCATATTGTATTATCCTTATGATTGTTATCTGAAAATATTATGCTAAGATTCGCATAAATAAAAGTCATTTTTAATAGAGAAATTATAGTAAAAAGATGATTTAAAAACCTTTAAAAAAGGGGTAAAGTTTTGCCATTTGTAAAGAAAAAAATGTTTGTTAAAGAGAAACAAAAAGCTGTACTATTTTTGATGAGAGAGTTAGGTTACATCCAAAGGGAAGCTCAAAGATTTATCTCTAAAGGGAGAGTGTTAGTAAACGGTGAACCAATGTTAAAAACTGCTGGGGAGATAGAGGGGGAGATAGAGTTCATCTATTTTGAACCTATAACAAAAGGCTTAGTTCCAAACCATATAGATAAAGAGTTTGTTTTATTTGATAAACCCAGTGGAGTTTTGATTCACCCTCAAACTAAAAAAACACCATATTCTCTTATAGATGAATTAAAATATCAGTTTGGAATGGATGCAAATATAGCTCACAGAATTGATAAAGAGACAAGTGGTCTTGTTTTATGTGCTATAAATAAAAAGAGCGAGCGAGAAATTAAGATGATGTTTCAAGAGAGGGAGATGAAAAAAAAATATCTTGCTCTTGTTCATGGTGAATTTAAAGAATCTATTTGTGTAGAGGCTCCTCTCCTTCGTTTTAAAGCCCAGAGTGCTTTAGTGAGAATGGTGGTAAAAGTTGATGAAGCAGGAAAGGCTTCAAAAACAGATTTCAAACCATTAAAGTATTTTCCAAATCTGAATATGACACTTGTTGAATGTTCCCCTCATACAGGAAGACAACATCAGATTCGTGTTCATTTGTTCCATGTGGAACATCCAATAGTTGGTGACCCTATTTATGGACAAACTGAGGAGAATATTGTTAAGTATTTAGATAGAGTTTTAAGTGATGAAGAGAGAATTGAAAAAAGTGGAGCTTCAAGACTTTTACTTCATGCGAATGAGTTAGAGTTTGAACTATATGGAAATAATTATCATTTTACTAGCAAGGTAGATTTTGTTGCAGAGATAGAAAAAAGCACCTCTTAAAAATAATGTTCCATGTGGAACATTAAGATTTTTTAGTAGAGAAAATAGTTAAAGATATTCACCTTTTAGAACAATATGTGAATAAGTTAAATTTTATTTAAAATGAGTTTGGAATTTAATATGAAAGGATTATTTTTTTATAAGAAAACTAGGGTATTATTACGCTTATAAACGACCTCCCTGGTGTGTTGGTCGTTTTACTTACTAGAGTTTAAACTCCATTGTATCTTTTAATGATCTTTTTCACACGATCTCTAAGATTTCTAAGTGCATCTGTACTTGATTTTCCATCAGCTGATAAATTTTCAAAGTCCTCACCAAGTTGTGCTTTTGCCATCCAACCGATTTTATTGTGGTATTTAATACCAACAAACTGCACATCACCAAAGTGACTTTTACAAAGTTTATATATCTCTTTGATTCTATCTGAATCCGTTTTTTCTGCCATAATTTTTCCTTTATTAATTTTAATACTATTTTATCTCAAAATGATTAAAATTACTAGTTTTACTAGGATTCTTTAGTATCATCATTTGTCGCAGCTTTTATAAAACCAAAAACTCCAACGACAAAAACAATAGCAACGAATCCCAATTGAAACATATCTAAAGTTGTCATTATTAAATCTCCCCCTCAGTTTTTTCTTTGAGTTGACCACAAGCAGCACTAATATCTATCCCTTTAGAATCACGAATTGTACATAATAAACCATGTTTTATAAGATACTCTTGAAATGCTACCATATCAGCTCTTGTTGGTCTATCATAGTCTGTTCCCTCATAAGGGTTGAAATAGATTAGATTTACCTTTGCTTTGATTCCATGGAGAAGTTTTACAAGTTTTTTAGCAGAGCCTAAATCATCATTTTTATTTTTTATAACAAGATACTCAAACATAACTCTTTTTCTTGTGTCAATCGGGAATCTTTTTACAGCTTCGATGATGGAGTTGATATTGTGTGCTTTGTTCATAGGGATAAGTTCAGTTCTTAACTCATCATCAACAGCATGAAGTGAGATAGCAATATGAACACCTAAGTCCATCTCTCCGAGTTTATCTATTTTAGAACTTAAACCACTTGTTGAAACAGTTTGTCGTTTTCCACCTATGCAAAGCCCATCATCCTCTTGAAAAATCTCTATCGCTTTTGCTAAGTTATCAAGGTTATCAAGAGGTTCACCCATCCCCATATAAACGATGTTTATTTTACGGTTATGTTTATGGTTGTTATCTTTTTTGAGAGTTACCACCTGAGCCACTATCTCACCAGCACTCAAATCTCTTGTAAAACCACCCTTAGCTGTTAAACAAAATGAGCATCCAACTTTACAACCCACTTGAGTTGAAACACAGATAGTATATTTTGCTTCTTGATAAACTTCACCATTATCATCAGTTTGAACATCTTTCATCTTCAACCAAACAGCTTCCATAGTTTTACCATCTTGCATCTCTAAAAGATACTTGATAGTTCCATCACTAGATTCCTCTTTATTAACAATTTTTAGAGGATTTACAACAAACTTTTTGGACAACTCCTCTTTCATAGATTTAGGGATATTTTTCATCTCATCAAAGTTCTCAGCATATTGATGATACATCCAACCAAAGATTTGTTTTACACGAAATGATGGTTTTATCATCTCCATTAACTCTTTTTGAGTGTAGTCCATTAGTGATGGTTTCATTTTGTAAGTTCCTTGATTCTATTCTTAACATGAACACCTAAAAGCTCTTTAGCTTTCTCATGATTCTTCAAAAAATCCTCGTGAGCATTTTCATCTGTAAAGTTTGTGATACAAAAAACTCCACCAGCTGGAATGTTAAACTCCTCTGCTATTTTTAAAACTGCAAAGAACTCCATATTTTCTATCCCTACACCAAACTTTAAAAAGTTTTTTGTTAGTTCTGCGTTAGTTGATATATAGTTAGATGAATTTACAACAACATCCTTCTCGTTAGTTGTGTTAGTCGATACTACATTGTCAAGTGGAGTATAAGCATCATTACTTAGAAATGCTAACTCTATATTTGAAGCTGTTTTAGATTCTACTATATCAAAGATTTTATGATTTCCATAACTCCCAGCCGAACCCACAAAAAGTAGAAATTCTGGTTTATCAAAAAGACAAAGACGAGTAAGATTCATAGCTGTTTCAATTAGCCCCACACCCATAGGTTGAGCAAAATCAAATGTTTCG
>JAYEKJ010000022.1:0-25824 GCA_034660975.1 Campylobacterota bacterium | reverse complement strand
TCCATAACTCCCAGCCGAACCCACAAAAAGTAGAAATTCTGGTTTATCAAAAAGACAAAGACGAGTAAGATTCATAGCTGTTTCAATTAGCCCCACACCCATAGGTTGAGCAAAATCAAATGTTTCGTTGTTTCCTGCACATATTATCATCTTATAACCTCACCGGAATCCCATTATCGTGTAGATAATGTTTCAAGTCCATAATATCAATCTCTTTATAGTGAAATATTGAAGCAGCCAAAGCAGCATCAGCTCCACAGTCAAAGGTATCTTTTATATGCTCCATTGTCCCTGCTCCACCAGATGCGATAACGGGAACATTTACAGCTTTAGATATTTGTTCAGTTATGTTGAGTTCAAATCCAGCTTTTGTGCCATCTGCATCCATTGATGTGAGTAGAATCTCACCAGCTCCTCTATCTACCACCTCTTTTGCCCACTCTAGTGCATCAAGACCAGTATCAACTCTCCCACCATTTAAAAACACATGGTAAGTTCCATTTTGTGTTCTTTTCACATCAATTGCAGTTACTATACATTGAGAACCAAATCTTTTTGCACCCTCATTGATAAGCTCAGCTCTTTTTATCGCTGCTGAATTAACACTTACTTTGTCACAACCAACATTTAAAAGTTTATATATATCATCTACTTTTCTGATTCCACCACCAACTGTTAGTGGTATAAAAATCTCCTCTGCAACTTGTTTTACAATATCAACGATAGTATCACGGTTATCAGATGATGCTGTTATATCTAAAAATGTTAGTTCATCAGCACCCTCTTCGTTATAACGCCTTGCAACTTCAACAGGATCACCTGCATCTTTTAGACCAACGAAATTAACACCTTTAACAACGCGTCCATCTTTAACATCAAGACAAGGGATGATTCTTTTTGCGAAATAATTCATAGTGGGAGAGCCTCTTTTAATATTTTGCAATTATACACTAAGAGGCTAAAGTTCTGTTTATAAGTTGGTAGGAATCTCTATATGAAAAGCTACACCATCTTTGGTGTTTTTAGCATAAATTTTCCCATGTAAACTTTGAGTAATTATTTTATAACTCATATGAAGCCCAAGACCAGTCCCCTGACTTTTATGTTTTGTTGTAAAATATGGATCAAATATTTTAGGAAATATATCAGAATCTATCCCTTTACCATTATCTTCAATTATAATTTTTGCAATCTTATCCTCAAGAAGAAGAGATATTTTCACCCATCGATTCTCAATATTTCTCTCTATTAGTATATCTTTTGCATTGCTAAGTATATTTATAATCACTTGTGATAATTCACCTATTGCCATTTTTATTTTTACAGGTGAATCATAATCAATATTATCAATTATCTCAATGCTATTATTCTCCATTGATGCTTTTACTATATTTTTTGCCATTAATATTCTATCTTGAAGTATGACCGTTTTTACTACTTTTTCCTCTTTTAAAAAGTCTCTAAAGATATCGATAGTTTCAGATAAATACTTTGTATTTTGTAAAATAGTATCCATATACTTATCTGTTTCTTCATCCTCTAAAATCTCTAACTCTTTATTTATTTTTATCGCAGATGCAGCAGTTGATATAACACTGAGAGGTTGTCTCCATTGGTGTGCAATATTTCCTATCATCTCACCCATTTGTGCCATTTTATTTTTTTCATATATCAGTTTTTCCTGCTCTCTTTCATCTGTTATATCGTTAATATAACCAACAAAATGGGTCACTTCCCCCTTAATATTTCGCTGTAAAACTGTGTAATCTAGCACCCACCTAATCTTGCCATCTTTGTTAATTATTCTATAAGGCTCATGTTTAAAATACTCCAGATTTTTATCTATCGCTTCTTGTACCTCTTTATGAACAAAGGCTAAATCATTTTTGTGAATAGTTGAAGAGTAATCAATTGAATTTTCATAAAAATCATCTTGTTTATAACCAAGCAATTTCTCAACACTTGATGAAACATAAGAAACACTCCATTTCTCATCGTTATTCCACTTAAATAAAACAGATTCCCCTTTATCAAAAAGTGAAAGTAACATATCTTGCTCTTTTGTTTTCTCCAGTACAACTCTCTCTAAATTGTTTGTTAACTCTAAAAAATCTTTTTTCTCTTTCCCTAGTTCAGCTACCAAATTAGCAATCCCAGCTAAAAATTCCAACACCTCTTTTAGTTTCTCTTTTGAAGTAACTTTTACACTCTCAAGTGCTTTTAGATAAGCGTCCATATCGTAACCAAACTCATTTGCACCATTTTTAAATCTCTGCAAATCTGGTTTATGAAACAAAACTTGTCCACTAAAAAGATCAGCGAGATGTTCACCATCAATTACAATAGGTGTTGCACCATCAACCATCCCATGCTGACACTCTTTTAATGAAATCTCTTTTAAAGTTTCTAAATTTTTTGTTAGTTCAAGGTTGCTCTCCTTACAAATATGCTCAGAAGTTTCACTTCCTCTATGATACTCTTTACAAATATCCGTCCATCCAGTGGAGATAAGCACCTCTCTATCATCTTGCTTAACAAATCCTGTTGTATATCCAGTTAGGTGAGAAAATTTTTCAAAAAGGGAGCGTAATTGCTCTATATCTACTAAATCCCTAATATTACTTTTGTGATTATTTTTTATATCGTTTATCTTTAAAAGAGATTTTAATCTTTCATTTTCTCTCTCAAGCTCTAAAATTCTATTTTTTGTTTTCATAATGTCTCTGAATTATTTTTTTATTTTTATATGATACAATATATTTAATGAATAAAGAATTATTAAATAAAATAACCATATTGTATGTTGAAGATGAAGAAGAGATTCTACAGATGAGTTCAAAAATACTCAAAAATGTATCAAAAGAGTGCCAAATTGCTTCTAATGGTGTTGATGGACTTGAAAAATTTAAAGAGCATTTTTTTGATACAAACAAAAATGATTTTGATGTTATAGTAACAGATATAAATATGCCACAAATGAACGGCTTAGATATGCTCCAAGAGATAAAAAAGTTAGATGCTAAAGTGCCTATTGTTATAACTACTGCACATACAGATTCAACTTTTTTAAGAGAATCAATAGAGTTAGGGGTAAGAGGTTATGCTGTAAAACCAATCTCATTAGAGTATCTTCTAAATAGCATAGAGATAGCTGTTGAATCTCGAATATTAGAAAAAGAACTTGAGCATCGTGTAGAGATGAGAACAAAAGAGTTAAATGAAGCGATGCTTGAGTTGAAGAAAAAAACCATAGAGTTAGAATATTTTGCTATACATGATGATTTAACAAAACTTTACAATAGAAAAAAGTTTAACGAGGAGCTTGAAAAAGAGTTCACTAGACAAAAAAGATATAAGCTAAATTTATCTATAATGATGATAGATATTGACCATTTCAAGTATGTAAATGACAATTGTGGTCATAATTTTGGTGATGAAGTTCTTATTGAAATTTCAAATTTATTACAAAAAAATATTAGAAAGGTTGACACATTATGTAGATGGGGTGGGGAAGAGTTTATGATTCTTCTACCTGAAACAAGTTTAGAAAACACCGGCAATGTCGCAAAAAAAATCAAAAATAGTATCGAAGAGAATCACCTATCTTGTAAAAGTAAAATAACAACAATCAGTATTGGTGTCACAACTGTTTTACAAGATGATACCATCGATACTCTACTAAGTAGAGCTGATGAGTTACTTTACAAAGCAAAATCAAATGGTAGAAACTGTATTGAGATTGGATAAATAATTTTATCTTTTATCCCAACCAATCATCCCCCACGATTCTAAATCTTTTTGTAAAGTTTTTATACTCCTATCACTTTTATGACAAGCATAACAAGCATTTGTCTCTTTTGGCATTTTGTATGCAAGCGTCTCCTTAGGTGTAACAAACCCAAAAGAGTGAGTTCTCACAGTTATAGGTGATTTTCCAGTATGTTTACCAACTTTTGGCATATGACACTCCACACAAAGTGAACCTATAGAATCTGCCTTGTGTTTAGTATGGTTTTCTAAGCTACTTTGGTGTGGACCAATTGGTGAACCAAAACTATGACACTTCATACATAAATCATTACCACTATTTTTCTCTGCTGTTGGTTCAAGGGTATGAGGGTTATGACAGTTTATGCATGTCATCCCATGCTTGGCTTTCATTGAATGAACAAACTCATTCCCCTGCATACGATTCTTTTTCCCCATCCCATTTGAGTAAAACTCTTTAGTCTCTTGACCCATTATAAATGGAGCTACCATTTTATATTGACTCAATGGTTTTCCAGCTTCATAACCAAATGGGTAATCCCTAGCATCACCATATATTTCACTTATATTGGAATCGATCAAACGATAATCACGGTTCCTCATATGACATTGTAAACACACCTCATTTTGTCTAACTGGATCACTTAATGATGCTAAGTAAAGTTTTGAATCTGGATTCTCAATATGTTTTGATGCCGGACCATGACAAGATTCACATGAGATTCCACTCTCAACTCTTTTCTCTCTTGACATAAATCCAGTAAAGTGACACCCATCACAAGCTCTTGAGGTTGGTAACTGCTCATTGTCGTGAGGAAAAGCATCTTTATACCAATATTTCCATGGTTTAAACCCTTGCCATTTACCTGTTTGTACATTCCATTGATAGTTTCCAAGAACATAATCCTCAGTACCATTAATATCTTTTCTTATCATATAGCGTTGTTTAAACTTTCCACCCACTGTATATACGGCATCTTTGAGAACAAAATTTGCATCAGCAGGTAGTTTTGAGAAATCAGCTACAACAACAGATGGATTTTTTATAGGGTCTTGAATCATTTTTGGATGCTTAGAATGGCTCCACTCTTTATGATTATCTTCATGACACTCTAAACATTTTGATGAACCAACGAAATAAGCCCCTTTTTGTTCATCACTTTGAAAATCAACTTCTGTTCCAACTCTCTCTTGTGTTAATTGTGAATAAAATGGGAAAATTTTAGAAACCTCTTTGTAGGCAAAATAAGTTATACTTAAAATAGTAGCTAATATGATAATTATTAATAATTTTTTCAATCCAAACACCTAGTGATATATTTAGCAAACTATAACACATTAAGTATTGTAGAGCATTATTAAGAATTTATTCGCTACTATTACCTTTATGTAAGTATTATTACTATACACTCATCCTCATGAAAAAAGAAAGTGTTGTAGCAAAAAAGAAATTTGGACAGAATTTTTTAAAAGATGAATCTGTTTTAAGAAAAATCGTCGAAGCGATGCCCAAAAATGAGAATAAACTTGTTGAGATTGGACCTGGCTTAGGTGATTTAACTAAATTTTTAGTAGATGTCAAAAGTGTTGAAGCTTTTGAGGTAGATACCGATTTGTGTAAGCTATTACAAAGTGAATTTAAAGAAGAGATTGCCAACAAACAACTTCACATAAACTGTGGAGATGTACTTCAAGCTTGGAAGAGTTCTTTAGTTGATGAGCCGTATGATTTAGTGGCAAACTTGCCCTATTATATAGCAACAAATATCATCTTAAAAGCACTCGCAGATCCGATGTGTAAAAATATACTTGTAATGGTACAACTAGAAGTTGCTGAAAAATTTTGTGCCCAATCTGGTGAAAAAGTGTTTGGTTCTTTGGGAATAATAACTCAAAGTGTAGGAAAAGCTCACATAGTTGTGAAAGTACCACCAACAGCCTTTGATCCACAGCCAAAAATTGATTCAGCAGTTTTTTTAATACAAAAAAGTAAAGATAGAAGCGATAAAGATTTTGAAGATATGTTGAGAGTTTCATTTACTCAACCTCGAAAAACTCTTATGAAGAATCTATCTAGTAAGTATAAAAAAGATTTACTTCTCGTGGCTTATGAAGAGCTGGGATTTATACAAACTATTCGTCCTCATCAAGTTTCCACTAGCGACTATCACCAACTCTATACAACAATAAAAGGGAGTTTGGATGGCAGAAGAGAATCAGGGGACTAGCGAAAGTAAACCTCAAGCAGAAAACCGTAAACCAAATACAAATACAAATACAAAACCAAATACTAACCGTAAACCAAATACTAACCGTAAACCAAATACTAACAAGCAAACTGGTGCAAAAGGTACAGGTAATAAACCTAATCCAAATAAAAACAAAAATCGAAATCGCTACCGTAGACAACCTACACCTGTTGATGAAAATTTAAAACTATTTGTACAAAAAAATCAAGATGGGCATAAACAAAGACTGAATCCTCACTATAAATTAGATCTAAATTCTAGTTCAAAAATCCGTATAACTCCACTTGGTGGACTTGGTGAGATTGGTGGAAATATCGCTGTCTTTGAAACTCAAAATGAAGCTATATTAGTTGATGTTGGGATGAGTTTTCCAGATGAAGATATGCATGGTGTTGATATTTTAGTTCCAGATTTTTCTTACCTTCGTGAAATCAGAAATAAGATTGTTGCTGTAATCATCACTCATGCTCACGAGGATCATATTGGTGCTATGCCTTACCTTTATAAAGAGATGCAATTTCCAATTTATGCAACTCCATTGCCACTTGCAATGATTGGTAATAAATTTGATGAACATCATATTAAAGAGCATAGAAAATATTTCAATCCAATCGAAAAAAGAAAAATCTACAAAATTGGTAACGACTTCGAGATAGAGTGGATGCACATGACTCACTCTATTATTGATAGTTCATCTTTAGCAATTACTACTGATGCCGGAACAGTTATTCACACTGGAGATTTTAAAATTGATCATACGCCAGTAGATGGATATACTGCTGATTTACATAGATTAGCTTACTATGGAGACAAAGGTGTTCTTTGTCTTTTAAGTGATTCTACTAACTCTTATAACTCAGCACCAACTCCATCAGAACTTAGTGTTGGGCCTGCTCTTGATCGTGTATTTGCAAAAGCTGAGGGTAGAATCTTACTTTCAACATTTAGCTCAAATATTCACCGTGTTTATCAAGCTATACAGTATGGAATCAAATATGGTCGTAAAATATGTGTAATTGGTCGCTCTATGGAGAGAAATATTGAGATTGCGATGCAATATGACTATATTAAATTTCCAAAAAATATTTTTGTTGAAGCTGACGAGGTTTCACATATGAATGATAAAGATGTTATGATAGTTACAACAGGTTCACAAGGTGAACCAAGTTCTGCTCTATTTAGAATGTCAATTGGTGAGCATAGACATATTAAAATCAAACCAACTGATTTAATCGTTCTTTCATCTCGTGCGATACCAGGTAATGAGGGTTCAATATCTGGTATGTTAAATCATCTCCAAAGAGCTGGTGCTAAAGTTGCACATGATAAAGATATTCATGTCTCTGGTCACGCTTCTATTGAGGAGCAAAAACTTATGCTTCGCCTTACTAATCCTAAATTCTTTTTACCTGTTCATGGTGAGTTTAATCATGTTATGCGACATAAAGAGACTGGTATTATGTGTGGTGTTCCTGAGAGAAATATTCTTCTTATGACTGATGGTGAGCAGATAGAGATCGCACCAAAATTTATGAGAAAAGTTAAAACTGTTAAAACAGGTAAAACTTATATTGATAACCAAAACAATCACCAAATTGAAGATGATATAGTTCTTGATCGCCAAAAACTAGCATCTGATGGAATTGTTATGATTGTTGCTCAAATTGATGGTCAAACTTCTAAGATGTTAGCAAAACCAAGAGTTACAACTTTTGGAATCGTTGCAGATAAACAAGATAAATACTTCGCTAAAGAGATGGAAGATGTACTAGAGCATTTCTTACTACATTTAAAAGAGGGTTTAATTACAAATACAAGAGCATTAGAAAATGATCTTCGCCAAATCGTTAGAAAACACATATACAGAAAAATGAAAAAGTACCCACTTATCGTTCCTAATGTATTTGTTCAATAGATAATTTCTTTGGTATGTGGTTAGCTCCACATACCAAAACCTTCTCAACCCCACACTAAATGTAGTTTCATCACTTATGTTATTTTTAGAATCTAATTATTTTAATGGCATATTTAACAACATTTATTATGGTTAGGTACTTATGGGATAGTAAATCTTTGAAAGATAGAACAATACCTTTAGCAAAAATATTTGGGATGCTTGTAAAATAAGAGAGTGAAAAATAATATTGCCTTGTATTGAAAAGAAGTTATTGATAATCATCATCTTTTCAGCAAACAATAGATACTCTACGGTATTACAAAATAGGGGCATATAAGTGTCAGAACAAGAAAATATAGATTTTGAGAATGCTGTTAAAAGTATGATACTTCATGTAGGGGAAGACCCTACAAGAGAGGGGCTTTTAGATACTCCAAAGAGAGTTAAAAAAGCTTATGAATTTATCTATGGTGGCTACAAAGAGAATCCTAAAGAAATTTTAGAAAAAGCACTTTTTACAAGCTCTAATGATGAGATGGTTCTAGTTCGTGATATAGAGTTCTATTCAACTTGTGAGCATCATCTTTTACCTATTATAGGTCGTGTTCATGTTGCTTATATACCAGATGGTAAAGTTGTAGGGCTTTCTAAAATTCCTAGAGTTGTAAATGTCTTTGCTCGTCGTATGCAGATTCAAGAGCAACTTACAGAACAGATAGCTGATGCGATTATGGATACAATAGCACCAAAAGGTGTAGCTGTTGTAATTGCTGCTCGTCACATGTGTATGGAGATGAGAGGTGTTGAGAAGATAAACTCTACAACAACATCTTCTGCTCTTCGTGGACTGTTTAAAAAAGATGAAAAAACAAGAAGTGAATTCTTCTCTTTAATTAATTCCCCATCCGGCACTCGCTACTAGAGTTGCCACTATATGCCTTTTAAATCTCTCAAAGAAAAACTTGCATCCAAAAACTACTCAGTAGCTTTTGGTGAAGTTGTTAAAATCAACGCTACCGTCATCACTGCCACTGGATTAAAAGTAAGTATTAGTGATATGGTAAAAATTGTCTCGAACGATACAAACCAAGAAACTTTTGGGATGGTTACAGAGATAGATGGAAAAACTTTTTTTATAACACCTTTTAGTTTTGTAGAGGGATTTTGTTCTGGTGATAAAGTTTTTTTAAACTCTACTGGTATGAATATCCCTGTTGGTGAAGCTTTACTTGGGCGTGTAGTTGACCCATTTATGAAACCAATCGATGGTAAAGGGGATTTAACTACTACTAAACTATCTCCTATCATAAAAGCCCCTATCCCAGCTATGAAGCGTGGGATGATAGATGAAGTTTTTAGTGTTGGTGTAAAAAGTATCGATGGACTTTTAACTTGTGGAAAAGGGCAAAAATTAGGAATCTTTGCAGGGAGTGGAGTTGGTAAATCTACTCTTATGGGGATGATTGTGAGGGGTGCAGATACCCCTATAAAAGTTGTTGCACTCATTGGTGAGCGTGGACGCGAGGTTCCTGAATTTATAGAAAAAAATCTCGGTGGAAACCTTGAAAATACTGTAATTATTGTTGCAACAAGTGATGATTCTCCACTTATGAGAAAGTATGGGGCTTTTGCTGCTATGAGTGTAGCAGAGCATTTCAAAGATAAGGGTCTTGATGTTCTTTTCATTATGGATTCTGTAACAAGATTTGCGATGGCTCAAAGGGAGATTGGTCTAGCACTAGGTGAACCACCAACTTCAAAAGGGTATCCACCCTCTTCACTTACACTTTTACCACAACTGATGGAGAGAGCTGGAAAAGAGGAGGGAAAAGGTTCTATAACTGCCTTTTTTACTGTCTTAATCGAAGGGGATGATATGAGTGATCCTATCGCTGATCAATCAAGATCAATTCTTGATGGGCATATTGTACTCTCCCGTGAGCTCACAGACTTTGGAATCTATCCACCTGTTCATGTTTTAAACTCTGCTTCAAGGGTGATGAATGACATTGTTACAAAAGAACATCTTATGGCAGTTTTAAAATTCAGAAGATTATATACACTTTTAAAAGAGAATGAGGTTCTAATAAGAATCGGTGCTTACACAAAAGGCTCAGACCCCGAGTTAGATGAAGCTATCAACAAAAAAGCAGTTATGGAAGCATTTTTAACCCAAGATTCGAATCTAATTAATCAATTTAATAATACCACCAACACTATCATCTCTATGATGCAGTAGATTTCCCATAATCACCTCTGAGTATATCCAACTATCTCTATCTACTTTTTTATTTTGATTCTGTGTAAAAGCAAGTTTAGTTTTTGAATCAAACTCATACTCCCCCATAATAGTTGTAATCACATCATCTAGGCCAAAAATATCAATATAAAGATATATTAGAGTCTCAGATTGTTTATAATCTTTTTTATTTTTAAAACTATCTATTTGCACATAAAAACAGATTCTAAAAAGATTCCCTATCATCTCTCTTCTAGTACCTAAAGATATTAATTCCCCTAGAGTATTTTTAAGCTCTTCTAAATCGCCATTTAGTGCAAAATCCTCACATTTGTAAATAATCTTTTTCCAATGTTTATGAAGAAAAAATGCTAATTCTGTGTTGTTTAGAGAAAAATGTTTATCTAATAATTCATAACAACTTATAAAATCATCTCTCTCATAAGCATCTTTGAGCTTTTTCACTTTTTGGCAATCATCAATTAATTTTGATATTTTAGAATCAATATAATCTATATCTTTTAATTTATCTATTCTCTTGTAAGCAGATTCTATATCCCCCACTTTTATATCATTTTGAATCTTTTTAAGAATTAATTCTATTTTTTTTTCAACAATTTTATAATCATGTATTTTTAAAAAAGTCACATCTGTTTTTACAATTTTATAAATTTTTTGAAAATCATCAGATTCAATAGCTCTTAAAAACTCTATAAAAATCTCATTATTATCTAACATAAGTTTGATAATATCCCTTTTTTGTGTAACTATGATAAATTCACTTAAAACTGTTTTTGCTTTTTCATAATCTCTGGAAAGTATCATCTGCTGTGCATGTTTAAAAGCTAATTTAAATCTATTTTCCATCTCTTTATACTCTATTGTTTTTTGAAGGGCTGGAAATTTATTACTCATTGAATAAGCTATTAAATAATTTTTTTCTTTAGTTAAAATTTTGAATCTTGGATAGTGTTGAAAAGCTTTAAAAAGTGTTTCTATATCTTGTTTTTTTGATTTTATCTCTCTGAACTGATTTGTTATCTCTAAAGCTTTATCTATGTTACCATTCACTAAAAGCTGGGTAGCTTTATCGTAAATCGTATCATAAGCAGATTCCACTCTTTTATACTCATCTGTTTCTTTTAAAATAAAACCTTGTTCAGCTAACTTGAAAGCTGCATCAAGTGAGTTATTCACAATTAAAGAATCTAACTCTTTAGGATTATACAATTCAACCCTTTTTATAGAACTATTTTGCAAAGTAACCAATATTATATATCTATCCACTACCTCTATATTTTTTACAATATCATCAAACTCAATATATTTACTACAAATAAGTTTAAATTTTTTTATATCATAAAGAGATATGTAGTTTGAATCACCTGCTACTATCATATAGTTACTCTTTGGTATTAGATTGATTTGTGTAACTTTTGTGAACCTTGTTTCAATTTTTTTTATATACTTTTTCTTATCAAAAGAGTTTAAGTATATATCTCCTTTACTATCCCCTGTCAGTATCTTCGTATCATCCACATAAGATATAGAATTAATAGGGGAATTACCATTGTGAATAACTATATTATTTACTCTGCTATAAAGATTCCTTACAAATAAAGAACCATTCTCACAACCAATAGCTATATTTTGTTTATAAAATACCATATAACTAACAGGTGCTATCCATTCTCTTGTGATAGGGTAGCTTTTGTTGTATCTGTATTGATATAGCTTAGCACTTGCAGTTGAGATAATGATATATCTTGATTCTAAATCAAATTCTAACTTATCTATTATCTCATCATCTAATTTAATTGTTTGAATATGCTGTTCACTTCTAGTGTGAATAATGTGAATAATATTTTTTTCACTAAAAGCTATAAGCTTAGAATCTAAACTAAATGCTATGCAAGATATACCTAAATCAAGATGTTGATAATAGATCTCTTTTGCACATCCATCAGCAGAGTAAAATTTTATCTCTTTTGAACTTGTATAAAGTGCTATTATGTTGTTGTTTAATTTTTGGAATTTTATTAAAGGGGAATTGGTTTGTAGATATTTTAAAATCTTGAACATAGATTTTCAATATAAATCTAAATCACATCAAAAGATGTGATTTAGGTTAAATTAACAAGAAGGAACGTTTCCGCTATCGCTTCCATACTCTTTGAAGAAATCAAAGTAATGAGGAAGATATTTACCTTTAAGAGCTTTATCTTTTGCATCTGGACAAATATTTTTAATCTCATCAGCCATTTTACCAGCATCATTGATTTCAGTCCACTCATCTTGAGTATGCTTACCAGCCATAGCAGCACCAGTGATACCACAAGCACTCTTTAATTTTTTAGTAAAAAGCTTTTGACCTTTTCCAGCATCAGCGCTTACAGTTGTAGAACCTAAAGCTAAAAGTAATGTAGCACCAAGTGCAATTTTATTCATTTTATTCATTATATCTCCTTGAATTTTCGAATATTGTATCTTATAAAAAATAAAACTAATATTTATTATCAAACTATTTTATCTTCTTAACAGATAGTGTAACAAAATGGTAAACATATACCATTTTTTACTCATTAAATCTTTTATACATATAAGATGCCATATCTTTAGATGAGTAATTCATACCCTTTTTTAATATTTGATCTCTATTATGCTCCATAATAATATGACCTTTATCTTTTTCAATTTCTACTAAAGATTCTCTAATCTCAGTTTCACTCTGTCCAACCATAGTGGGAGTAAGTTTTTCTGTATTACCAGAACCATTAGAGCTATGACACTCTATACACATACTGTTATATATCTCATCCATAGTGTACTTATCACTAGCACTTAAATTTAATGATACTAAAAGTGAAAGAAGTAATATTTTGAAGTTTTTTTCATAATAAGATATCCTGTTTGTTTTTTGTGATTATAACAAAAAGAGGAGTAAAAACAAACACGAAAGATTCGTGTTTGTTAAAATAAAATTAATTAGTCTTTTTTAGAACCACGAGAGTTTCTTTTTCTCTCATTTTCTGTTAAGAATTTTTTACGAATTCTAATAGATTTAGGAGTAACTTCTAGTAACTCATCATCTTCGATCCACTCTAATGCTCTCTCAAGAGACATATTTCTAAATGGTACAAGCTTGATAGCTTCATCAGCTCCACTTGAACGAACATTTGATTGTGCTTTACCTTTAATAGGGTTAACAACTAAATCATTTTGACGAGAATGCTCACCAATAATCATACCCTCATAAACATCAGTTTGAACACCGATGAAAAGAACACCACGATCTTGGATAGAGAATAGTGAGAATGCTAAAGTTGAACCTGGAGTCATTGAGATTAATGCACCATAAGAACGAGACTCAACACCACCACTAAACGGACGGAACTCTAAGAAAGAGTGATTCATAATACCCTCACCCTTAGTATCTGTTAAGAACTGACCTCTAAAACCGATTAATGCTCTTGCAGGAATCTCAAACTCGATTCTTTGAAAACCTTGACCCATTGGTAACATTGACTTCATCTCAGATTTTCTTTTACCAAGACGCTCAATAACACCACCAGATAAATCTTCAGGAACATCGATAACTAAATGCTCAAATGGTTCACATTTAACACCCTCGATCTCTTTAACGATAACCTCTGGACGAGAGATTGAGAACTCAAAATCTTCACGACGCATATTCTCAGCAAGAACAGTGATCTGAAGCTCACCACGACCTGAAACTTTAAATTTACCCTCACCAACAGTCTCTAGTTTCATAGCAACATTTGTTACCATCTCAGATTCTAGACGCTCACGAAGCTTGTTAGAAGTAACATGCTTACCCTCTTGACCAGCAAGTGGAGAATCGTTAACTGCAAATACAACTGTTAGAGTTGGCTCTTCAATATGCATAGGGTCAAGTGCAACCGGGTTAACTGGGTCAGCGATAGTATCACCAACATCAACAGTCTCCATACCAGCAAAGGCAACAATATCACCAGCCTCAGCTTGATCTATCTCCATACGGTTAAGGCCATGGAAACCAATTAGTTTAGAGATTTTACCCTTAACCATCTCACCATCTGCTTTTGCAAGCATGATGTTATCACCTTTTTTAACTGTACCGTTAAAGATTCTAGAGATTCCAATTTTACCAACATAGTTATCATAATCTAGTGTGAAAACCTGTGCTTGAAGAGGATTCTCAGCATCACCTTGAGGCTCAGGTACTTCATTTACAATCACTTCAAAGATACACTCAAAGTTACCATCTTCATCATCCATATCTAACTTTGCGATACCATCACGAGCAGCTGCATAGATAATTGGGAAATCTTGTTGATCATCAGTTGCATCCATATCAGCAAAAAGGTCAAACATCTCATCAACAACTCTATCACAATCAGCAGAAGGCTTATCGATTTTGTTGATTACAACGATTGGTTTTTTACCAAGTGCAAGCATCTTTTTAACAACAAACTTAGTTTGAGGCATAACACCCTCATAAGCATCAACAAGAACTAAAACACCATCAACCATCTTAAGAACACGCTCAACCTCACCACCGAAATCGGCGTGACCCGGAGTATCGATAATGTTAATCTTATGATCTTTATAACGGATAGCTGTATTTTTAGAAAGAATCGTAATTCCACGCTCTTTTTCTAAGTCGTTTGAATCCATAGCTCTTTCATCGTGTTGTTCGTGAGAACCAAATGTACCAGATTGCTCTAGTAATCCATCAACAAGTGTAGTTTTACCGTGGTCAACATGGGCGATAACGGCAATATTTCTAATTTTTTGCATTAGGGTTTCCTTAATATGTGGGAAAATTTTCGCGATTATATCTAAAGTTAGATTAGAGATTCGTAAAAGTAGTGATATACTTATCAATACAATTTTTTATTGAGTAAAAAAATAAAGTGAACTACTAAGATATGATTAATTATCCAAAAGAACTAGATATTATTTTCAAAAAACTAAATAAATATAATGCAAAGCCTATTATTGTGGGTGGTTTTGTTAGAGATTCTCTACTTAACATTCCAAGTAAAGATATCGACATAGAGGTTTATGGTATCTCAACTTTTAAACAACTAGAATCTATTTTAAATGAATTTGGAGATGTGAATAGTGTTGGAAAATCTTTTGGTGTTTGTAAACTAAATTTCAATGGTTTAGATTTAGACTTTTCACTTCCAAGAGAGGATAATAAAATTGCATCTGGTCATAAGGGGTTTGATGTAAGAATCGATTCTTCACTTGACTTTAAAACTGCTTGCTCAAGAAGAGATTTTACTATCAATGCTATCGGTTATGACCCTATAAAAGAAATGATTCTTGACCCATTTAATGGGGAGCGTGATTTAGCTAATAAAATCTTAAAAATGGTAGATAAGAAAAAATTTATACAAGATCCTCTCAGGGTTTTAAGAGCTGTGGGATTCTATGCTAGACTTAAACTAAGAATCGATTCTGAGTTATTCACATTATGTGAAGATATGGTGAGTAAAAATCTTTTAGATGAACTTCCTAAAGATAGAATCTTCGGTGAGATAAAAAAACTACTTTTAAAATCTCAAAAACCATCAATTGGGTTTAAACTTTTAAAATCACTCAATTCTTTAAAATATTTTAAACCTCTAGATTCTTATAGTGATAATAGTTTTGAGGAGATTTTAAACTCACTTGATGTTATGGCAAACCAAAGAATCGATTCTGAGATGATAAAAATAGTTTTAATGTTAGCAATAATCTCTCGTAGATTCGATTCTTTACAAACAACTCAATTCATATCGAATCTAAGCAATGATAAAAAAATTTTAAAAGAGATACTATCTCTAAATAAGAGTAGTTTTAAAGCTACCTATGACGATTGTGAACTTTATAGATTAGCCACAGAAGTAAATATAGAGATTTTTTTAATTTATCAAGAAGTTATTCACAATTCAGATAAAAATAAAATATTTTGTGAATTAAAAAAAAGAGCAATAGAGTTAAATATTTTAAACAAAAAAGCTACCCCTCTACTTCAAGGAAAAGATATTTTGGAGTTAGGGATTAAACCATCCAAAGAATATGCAAGGATTCTAAAATCTGCTTATGAAAATCAGATGGATTTAAAAATAAATAACCCTAAAGAAGCTAAAGAGTGGTTAAAAAAGTATTTATCTCTCTAATATCTCTCTCTTATTTTTATATACAGATATTTTTGCAACATTTTCAATTGCAAGAATTAAAGAATTTTTTAATTTAGAATCATATATTTGCCTATTATCAGTATCAAATTTCATAATCAAATCACCATAAAGAGAGATAAAATTCTCAATCAATTTTGTTGTAGCTACCGTCATTTTTTTACTCGAAGCTATCAACAAAACAAGCTCAAATGCTTTTTTGATTTTAGAATCCATTGCATCACTCTCTATGAATCTTTTTGATGCACTATCTTTAGATACTAATCTACTCATAATTTCTCTAAGACCACACTCTGAGAGTGCAAAACTTTTTAAATTATCGTTTACATAAACTCTCATCTCACTAAGATTCATTTTAGAGATTTTTTCTTTTATATCGTTGCACTGTTCATCTTTTTCTTGTTTCTTTTTATTTAAGATATCATTGAACATTTTAATCTCTTATCGTTTTGAACTATCAATTTCAATAACAGTATGTACATTACCTCTTGGATTAAAATCTGCTACCAATTTCATATATTTTGGTTTGATTTTAGCATCTATCACATCATAAATCTCATTTGCTGAGTTCTCATGAGAGACTGATCTTGTCATAAAAGAGTTTATATAAAGTTTTAAAGCTTTTAATTCTACGACGAATTTATCTGGTGTATATTCAATATAAATAGTTGCAAAATCTGGATAACCACTTCTTGGACACAATGCCATAAATTCAGGAAGAGTTACTTTAATCAAATAATCTTTTTTATGCTCATTTGGCCATATCTCTAAATCTTTCTCTATATCAAATTCTATTATCTCTTTTTCGCCATATTTCATCTTTCAATCCTCATAAATTTTTATTAGTGATGCTATCTGTTTACCTTGGATATAATCTATCTCTATCTTTTTTGCAAACTCATAGGCCTCTTCATTTTCAACCATTTTCATCCATGTTTTTACACCTAAGGAGTGTGCCATAAGATTAAACCCCTCTATTATACTATTGTACTTTTTATTATTTATATCTTTTGTATAAATAGAATCGAATCTCACAATATCTATATCCATATCTCTAAGATACAAAAATGTTGAATGAACCATACCTAACCTATCTAAGGCAATTTTAATACCAAGGTTTTTTAATGATTTCAAAATTAAATTATAATCATGCACATTAGAATAGTGTCCAATCTCGTCTAATATAAATATGATCTTATTTTTCACATATAAATTATCATCGATAAGCTCTTTTACCTTTAATAGAAATTTTTTATCTCTTAATGTTGATGGAGCAATATTCATAGCTAACATTGTAGAATCTTCAAACTTATAGTGCAAAATACTCTTTTGCAAAATCATCATATCATACTCAGTTCTAAGACCTAATTTATTTACAACTTTCATGTAGGTTAGTGGATGTAATAACTTTCCATTTACATTTTTTAACTTAACAAAAAGTTCTACTATTTCAGGTTTTTTATTTTCAAACACCTCTTGAGTCATCATACTTATTGACTTAGATCTAATAGCATTTATCACATAGATTTCTAAATCACTAGGACTTATATCATCTCTATCTAAAACAATATGTTTAGTTCTATTTTCCTCTTGCATCTCAAATAGATTTTCAACCATATAATCTAGGTCGTTTGAATATGTTGTATCTGTTATTGCACCCAAAATATTGACTTCAATATTATTAATTTTAAGTTCACTATATTTAAGACAAAACAGTTCAAAAGCTGAAATATACTGCTCTTTTTTACCACGAAGTCCAATCATGAAATCGGCTCCATTAATATGACCAATTGGAAAATTATATACCTTTTCACCTTCAATATAATCAATTATATTTTTAGCAATTTCATAAATAATCTTATCACCATTTTTGATACCATAGTGGGTATTAATAAAATTAATATTCTCAATACTGATTAAAATAAGTGTATAATCAACATTAAATCTCATATCTTTTTTTATATATTTATATAAGTAATCTCTCGTAAATACTTTTGAAACTGGCTCTGTAATTTTAACATCAAAACCTTTGTAGATTAGATGTAAAATAAAATATACACTAAAAATTAAAAACAAGATTGAACTTATAACTACTAATTGTAAACTTTCATAAGTGGTTATCAATGTGCTTGATATCAGCACTAAAACTAAAGTAACGATAGGAACACCCATCCTAAGTGCTAACTTAAAACGGTATTCTCTCTCTTTTATTTGAGGAAGTAGCATATATGTTTGTTAAACATCTAAATGTTTAACATCTTTTGCATGAGTTTCAATATAGTTACGACGAGGCTCAACTTCGTCACCCATAAATAGAGTAAAAGCATCAGAAGCAGCCTCAGCATCCTCAATAGTTACTTGAAGAAGTACACGATTCTCTTTTGTCATTGTAGTTTCCCACAGTTGTTCAGGATTCATCTCACCAAGACCTTTATATCTTTGGATATAAGCACCTTTTTTAGCATATTCTTTAATATTTTCTAACTCAGCTACAATATCATCTGTGAAATTAAGATTCCACTCTTGAATCTTTCTATAAACAAAATTTGCCTCTGTAAAGTGTGGAGCTGAAAAAAGTTCATCATTGATTAATAACTCTTCCATCCCCCCATCAGTTTGTACAAAAACATGAATCTCATTTGTCTCTTCATTAATAGTTTTTGTTAAAATATTGTTATTAATAGAGCTTAAAAACTCTTCAACTTTTTCATATAGTTCCAATGTTGGTAGAGATATCAAATCAGGATTCTCAACAAAGTGACGAATCAAAGAGATAAGTGCATATCTTCGTTCAAGTGCTATAAGTGAACCTGCATAGTGATCCACCATTTTGAAGTAAGATACTAAATCATTATGACCTACAGAATCAACTTCTAAAGATTCTACACCGATTCCAATTAAAAAATCATTCATCTCTCTGTCATCTTTAAAATATATCTCTTTTTTACCTTTTTTATAACGATAAAGTGGTGGTTGGGCTAAATAAAGGTACCCATTTTCGACAACTTGACGGAAATGTCTAAAAAAGAATGTAAGAAGAAGAGTTTGGATATGGGAACCATCAACATCGGCATCGGTCATGATAATAATTTTATGATAACGAAGTTTATCCTCTTTATACTCCTCACCGATTCCACAACCCATAGCAGTGATCATATTTGTAATCTCATCAGATTTTAAAATCTTATCTAACCTTGCTTTTTCAACATTAAGAATCTTACCCTTAAGTGGAAGAATCGCTTGAAAAACACGATCACGACCCATTTTAGCTGAACCACCTGCAGAATCCCCTTCCACCAGATAGAGTTCACACTCTATTGCATCTTTTGATTGACAATCAGCTAATTTTCCAGGAAGTGTTCCAACACTCATATTATCTTTTCTACGAGTAAGTTCACGAGCTTTTTTAGATGCTTCACGACCACGCGCTGCTAAAAGAGCTTTAGAAACAATAGCTTTTGCTTGGAGAGGATTCTCTTCAAAATATTTAGAAAGAAGTTCATAAGTTTGTTTTTGAACTAAAGGTCTAACATAAGTATTTCCTAATTTTCCTTTTGTTTGACCCTCAAACTGAGGTTCAGGAACACGAGCAGAAACAATAGCAATAAGCCCCTCTTTTACATCCTCACCAGTAATTTTTACATCTTTTTCTTTAACAGCACCATTTTTAGAATTATAATTTGAGATGACACGAGTAAGTCCAGCTCTAAAACCAGCTTCATGAGTACCTCCGTTAGGCGTACGGATATTATTTACAAAAGAAGCGAGTCTTTCATCGTAAGAATCGTTATACATCAAAGCAATATCAAACTCAATATCTTCTATTTTAGCAGAGAATGAATAAACATCAGCAACTTTTATTTTTTTATTCATATCAGTTACATATTGAGCTATACCACCTTCAAAATGGTAAGTCTCCTCCATTTTTGTTCTCTCATCTTTAAAAATGATAGTTATAAAAGGGTTTAAATATGCTAATTCTTTAAATCTTTTAGATAAGTACTCATATTCAAATGTAACTGTCTCAGTAAATATAGTTGGATCTGGAGAAAATTCGATGGTAGTACCTGTTTTACGAGTAGTTCCTATCACAGCTAAAGCTTCTTGGGGAATCCCCTCTTTAAAAGTTTGTTCATGAATCTCTTTTTCTCTATGAATCGTCATTTTAAGATCAGCAGAGAGTGCATTTACAACAGAAACACCAACACCATGAAGACCACCAGATACTTTATAAGTATCTTTATCAAATTTACCACCAGCATGTAAAACTGTTAAAACAACAGTAGCAGCTGACATCCCTTCAGTTGGGTGCATATCAGTAGGGATACCACGACCATTATCACTAACTTTACAAGTTCCGTCTTTAGTAAGAGTTACATTTATAGTATCACAGTGACCTGCCATAGCTTCATCTATAGAGTTATCAATAACTTCATAAACTAAATGATGAAGACCACGATGACCAGTATCACCAATATACATCCCAGGTCTTTTTCTAACTGCTTCTAAACCTTTAAGGACTTTAATATTACTAGCACCGTAATTTTCCATTGATATCTCCATTGATTTTTTGAATCTACGATTCTACCTTTTTTTAACTAAAAATAAGATTTTAATATTAAAGAATCGATTCTTTAAATATCGATAGTTATTTTGTATATATTTATATAATTTTAGTAAGTAGTAGTAGAGGTATGTGAATAAGTGAATATCACCAATCAAGCCCTATTTTAAGAGTATTTTAGATGTGATGAATTATTTTGATTTGATTCACATTGATTCACTTATTGGATTTAAACTTTTTCAATAAAATATGAGTATTTAGAAAATACAGAAGTTTTAAAACTTCTGTATAGTTAATTGAAGATATTTATATTACTATTGGCATAACAATTGTTTTAAAATTGCCATCAGTTAATATAAAAGGTAGATTGCCCTCATTTAATCCAATGGAAAACTCAGAGCTATTTATAGAGTTTAAGAAGTCTAATATATATCTACTATTAATTGCTATTGAAAAAGGCTCTATGAAGTTTGTAGGATAGTTTATTGTTGTTTTAGCTTCTATATTATCATCACTTAAAGATTCAAAGGTAATAGAGTCGTTAAGAAAAGTAATTTTAACATCAGAAGAGATTGTTGTTATCTGTTTAAGAGAATCAATAATGATAGCTTTTGGCAATATTAAATTGTTTGCTATCTCTTTAGGGATAATTCTTGCATATTCTGGAAATTTTCCATTAATTAGTTTTGTAAAAAAAGTATAATCTTGGGAGTTTATAATTAAATTAGTATCATCATAATAAAGCTCTATATTATTAAAAAATAGTTTTTGAATCTCAATAATAGCTTTTTTAGGAATAATTATAGAGAGTTCAGAAGAACCAGAATATTCAATATTAACAACAGCTAATCTTCTAGTATCAGTAGAAGCAAAATTAATATAATTCTCTTTAATATCAATCAAGGCACCATTTAGTTCAAATTTTGGGTTATTATTATCAATTGCAGGTGTTATCTTTTTTAAAGATTCTATAAGAGTTAAAGATTCTATAGATATACGAGATTTATTGTTAGAAGATGGGAATTCTGGAAATTCATTATATGAAAATGTGGGTAATTTAAATTTTGAATTTGCTTGAGTTATATGTAAAATATTATTTTTAACTTCTAGATTTATCTCTGCATCTTTTAAAATCTTGATAATATCTAAAAGTTTTTTACCATTAGCAGTAATACTATCATCTTTAAAGATATTTAATTTATCAGTAGAGATTAATAAACCTATCTCATAATCAGTAGCTTTTATAATTAGTTTATTATTTTCTGCATTTAAAAAAACATGTGATGTAATTTGAGAAGTATCTTTTTTTTCTAGAAAAGGTATTGCATGAATTAAGATGTTTTCTATAATTGATTTTTGTATTGTTATTTTCATATCAATTTTTCCTATTTATTATATAATTTTAGTATGTAGTAGTAGGGGTATGTGAATAAGTGAATATCACCAATCAAGCCCTATTTTAAAAGTGTTTTATATGTGATGAACATATTTGATTCTTTTCACATCTATTCACTTTTGTAATTATATCTTTTTTTTATTCTTTTAAGAAGATGAAGTAATTTTATTAGTTAATTCTTCAATTTTTGTTTTAAAATCTTCATCATTTTCTATCAATTCATTGATTTTTTTAAGAGTATGACTTATTGCAGTATGGTCTTTCATCCCAAAATATTGAGCTAATTGGGGCATAGTGTTTTTAGTTAAATCACGACAAAGATATATAGCAATTCTTCTAGCATAAACAATATTCTTACTTCTACCTTTTGATCGAATCTCACTTGGTTTTATATTTAAATCTTTAGCAACTTCTTGAGTGATTATCTCTAGTGTTAAGTTTGTACGAGTCTCTTGCATTTGATCTTTTAATACATTTTTTGTAAATGCTAAATCTATATCAACATGCATCAGTTGAGAATAAGCATGAAGCTTAGATAAGATTCCCTCTATCTCACGAACATTACTATCTATAACTGTTGCAATATAGTTTACAATCTCTTTGGTAAGCTTTACTTTGTTAATTTCACATTTTTTTTCAATAATAGCAATTTTTGTCTCAAGTTCAGGTGGTTGAATATCAGCTACAAGCCCCCATTCAAAACGGCTTTGGAGTCTTTTCTCTAATCCACCAATTTTTTTAGGGTGTTTATCAGCAGTTAAAATAATCTGTTTACCCTCATTTCTAAGAGCTTCAAATGTATGGAAAAATTCCTCTTGAATCGTATCTTTATTACTTAAAAACTGAACATCATCAATAAGTAAAGCATCACATTTACGATATTTTTCTTTAAATTTTTCCATTGTATGGTTTCGTACATGTCTCAAGAAATCATTTAAAAATTGCTCTGTAGTGGTATAAATTACATTTTTGCCTTGATCTTGAAAACTATTACCAGCTGCTTGCATAAGGTGAGTTTTTCCAAGACCAACACCACCATAAATAAATAGAGGGTTATAAGTTTCACCCTCTTTTTCAGTAACACTTTTTACAGCTGCATAAGCAAATTGGTTTGATCCACCAACCATAAAGTGGTTAAAAGTGTGTGAAGGGTTTAGCATAGAGTGTTGAATCTTTGGTTCTACTATTTTAGTTGTAGTTTTTATTTTTGTATCAACTTGATTTTTTAACGATACACTTACATTAACTTTTGTTCCATTTAAAACTTCAAAAAGGTGAGTGATTTTTTCACTATATTTATTTTTTATCCAATTTGAAACTAAAGCGTTAGGTGCATAGTAAATTGCTAATGAACTAGTTGATTTTTTAATATCATAACTCAATTGTTTGATATATCGATTGTATTCAACCTCAGTTATCTCATCTTTTAATAGTAATAATACCTCTTCGCCAATATTCACATTCAACCCTATTAAATTATTTTATATGTGAATAATAGCGATTAATATCATAAAATATGGTTAAAATAATGTGAATAACAAGATTTTATGAATTCTAAAATGTGATAAAAAGATAAATTATTTCATTTTGCAATAAAATTTATATATTTTCGTCATCTTGTATATAATTTCTAAATAAAAACATAAAATGGATAAAAATGATAATTTTAGGAATCGATCCAGGAACAAGAAATATGGGATATGCTCTTATATATTTAGATAAAGGGAAAACATCTTTAGTGGAAGCTGGACTTATAAAAATGAAAGCTGAAGAGTTGCAATTTCAGATTCCACAGATGGTTGAGGGGATATCTACAATTTTTAAAAATCATCAAATAGATGAAGTAGCGATGGAAGATATTTTTTATGCACATAATCCTGCTACAACTATTAAGCTTGCACAGTTTCGTGGGGCAATAATGTTGAAATTACTTCAAGAGTTTGGCCAATTTAGTGAATATACAGCACTTCAAGTAAAAAAAGCTATAACTGGGAATGGAAAAGCAACAAAGGAACAGGTGAATTTTATGGTAAAAAGACTTTTAAATATAAAAAAAGAGTTAAAACCATTTGATATTTCAGATGCTATGGCCGTTGCAATAACACACTCTCAAAGGGTGAAAATTCGTAAATAGTGGACAGATATTTTATTTTTTTGTAATTTTATATATAAAACTAAAAACCTCTGCAACAGCTTTATATAGATTTTCAGGAACCTCTTTATCAAGTTCAACTTTTGATAAAAGCTCTACAAGATCTTCATCTTTTTGAATCGGCAACTTGTTGAGTTGAGCTATTTTAATGATATTTTCTGCCGTATGACCCTCCCCTTTTGCTAAAATCCTAGGAGCATTTTCTTGTTTAGAATCATATCTTAGTGCGACTGCTTTTTGTTTCATCCTTTTACCTCAAATCCTAGTTTAAGATTGTTATCTATATTTTGATATAGTGATAGTAAAGTATCTTTTTCTATCTTAAAAATCCTTATTTCTCTAGGTGTTATTTTTATATCAATTAGAGCAGAGCGAAGAGTTGAAAGCTTCTCTCTTATTAATTCCTTGAAATCTTTATTATTTGAATAGATATGAATATTTAATTGATTTTTGTCATATAGAGTAAGCTTTAGATTTAGTTCCCCATACTCTTGAAGTTTTAGGTTGATATCACAAAAAAACTTATTATCTTTAGCTTTTTTAAGTTCAATATTTCCCTCTTCTAATAGATCCCATGAAAAAGGGAGAAACAGTGATGAACTATTAGATAGATGTGAAACTAGTTGGTGGTGATCAATTTGAAGTAAAAGCTTATCTATCTGTTTTGTAATTTCAGCTTGATTAAGATTTGATGTACTTGTTGTTTCATTGCTGATTTTTGAAAGAATAGCTTTTAAGTCATTTGTTAATATATCTTGTAAATTATCTTTATATCTAGAGCTTTTTAATTTAGACTCTAAGAAAATCCCTGAGTTATGAAATTTTTGTTTTAAATCTATATTTTTTACATCGTCTAAATTTGTCAAAAAAGAGTTTAATTTTTTTTCAATTGGAAGTAATTCTTTGTTTGACTTAATAATATTAATTAAATCTTTGATTGAGTCTGAAACATTACCAAGATTTTTTAGGGTTGGGTTGTTTCTTATTAATTGAAGAAGGTTATTATTTACAGAGTTGTTATTTAAACTCTGTTTTAAGATACTCCTAAGAATAGACTTTAAATTTTTAGTATTAGAGACCATCTCCAACTCTTTGTGTGTTAATTCCTTAAGTACAAGGGAGAGTGCTTTATTAGTATTTGGAAGAAATATATCTAAATTAGAAGATTTTAAAGTGTTAATCATAAAAAAGTATATCACAATTTATTTTTAATACTAGTTTCTAATGTAATATATTCAAAGAATAAAATAACAATTAAGTAATAAAGAAGATAATTTAAATTGCTATTATATGTAAGCATAAAGAAAGAGGAAAGGGAGAGCAAGTAAAAATCGAGAAAGAATTTCCATCTATTTCACACTTTAAGCT
>JAYEKJ010000021.1:0-3670 GCA_034660975.1 Campylobacterota bacterium | reverse complement strand
TGTTGTCTTTATGGCGACATCTCTTTCAGTATTTCAGTATTCTAGTTTATGGTATATGTGTTTTTTAATTTATTATATATAATAAATGATGAATAGGGGATTTTTGTACAAAATGCCTTTTCAAGAGAAGATTCTTTTATAATGCCTATTAATGTTTTTATAAATCCTGAATGAGTAATTACTAATATATTTTTTGCTGTATCCTTTACTAAAACTTCGTTAAAATACTTTTCAACTCTATTTTTATAATCTGTTATATCTTCACCATCAAGCGCAGATAACCATTGTTCAAAATTTTTATACTCTATCCCCTCACTTAAAATCTCATCAAAACTTTTTCCCTCATGTTTTCCCCATGATTTTTCACGAAGTTTATCTGTATATATAGGTTTTCTACTAAACTCAAAAGCATCAAGTGTTTCTCTAGCACGGAGTAGGTCTGAGCAGTAGATTCTATCAAACTTCTCACTTTGAAGTTTTTTTGCTAACTCTTTTGCTTGGTTTTTCCCATTTTGAGAGAGAGGGATATCTATATGCCCATTGTATTTACCAATATGGGTTTGAATAACCTCTGCATGTCTAGCAAATATTATTTTCATGAGAAACTACTAATAATGATACAGTTTAAAAGAGCTAACTCTGTTACTTCTACAATGAAACCATATATATCGCCATTTAATCCACCCAATCTATTTACAAAGAATCTAGCACTAATAAGTAAAACTAACAGAGAGAGAATAAAAGCACCTAAAAAGGAAAAAAGATAAGCGATAACAGATGAATAACATAGAGCAAAAAGAAGATGCTTTAGAGTAAGCTCTTTTTTTATTAACTCCCCCACCCCACTACTTATATATTTGTACAAGTATATAGCGAGTGTTGCATTAAGCCGTGAGAACATCAAAATAATTGGTAGGAGATAATATGCCTCAAAATGGATAATTGAGGATAGTTTTAATGCTAAAAAAATAAAAGTAAATATCATCCCCATACCACCAACATGAGAATCTTTCATAACCTCTAAAGATTTTTCTTTATTTACAAATAGTCCATCTACGGTATCACTAAACCCATCAAGATGTAAAGCTCCAGTTACTAGTACCCATAAAGAGAATATAATTACCCCTAAATGGATTGTTGGAATATAATTCTCTAAAATAGCATGAGTAGCCCAAAGAAAAGAGCCTAGTATAAATCCAATAAGCGGATAAAACATAGCAGAGTAGCCATTGATTCCTTTGAAAAAATCATGTACTTTAAAAAATGGGATGATACTGAGCATATTAAAAGATAATGCAAAACCTTTAAAGAATCTCATTTGATTTTTACACTTATTCCAGCTGTTGTATTAAAAACCTCTTCACATTTTAATGCTAAAAGTTGAGAGATTCTTCCATTAATATCTACAAACTCTCTAGCAAGTTTGTTCTCACTAACTACACTACAACTAACATCGTTTATAACAAATATAGTTTCACTATTTAACTCTGAAATTTTTTCAAGCTCATCTATCATAGCATCTTCATTAAATCCGTGATAAAGCATATTGTTAATCCACATGCTCACACACTCTATAAGAATAGTTGATTCAAAAGATCTTACAACTTTAGAGAGGACTAAAGCCTCTTCAATAGTTGTAAAGTTATCCTCTCTTTGAAGTTTATGTCTTTGAACTCTATCTCTCATTTCATTATCAAAGAATTCATTTGTAGCAAGATAGATTGGTTTTTTCTTAGAGTGTTTTAAAGTATAAATTTCAGCATTTTTACTTTTACCACTTTTGATTCCACCAATGAAAAGAGCTTTACATCCCATATATTAGAACTTCAATCTCATTTAAAACAACCTCATTAGTGAGACCATTTGTTGCACCATAAGCTAAACTTGCACCTGCTCCAACACCCTCTTTAGCTTCACCATCGTCATATTTTTTTAGAACAGGAATCTCAGTGTTGGTAAAACTAAATTTAGTATAGATTGCATGAGGGGTGTAGCTTAAAAGTGAAAGAAGATGTTTTATATCTGAATTTGTATCTTTTGCAACCCATACAGTTGTAGCTAGAGTGATGTTGTCACTTTTTAACTGCATTAAAACATCTTCTCTAAGTTTGTCAGCTATTAGTAAACAAGCAGCCATTTGAGTTCCACCAGCTAAAACTACATGAAATCTTCTAGATGCTTCAAGGAGAAATCCAGCACAAAAAATAAGCATATTGTCACTAACAACACCTAACTTTTCAAAACTACTCATATTTTCGTTAGTAAGTGATAAAGCTTTTTTTACTGTTTCACTTTTTATAGAGTTTGGAACATTTAAAAAAGATGATGAAAAATCATTTTCACAATCATATCCAAGAGCAAGAGCAGAGCTTAAAGCTGTTGTTGTTCCACTAGGAGTACTTTCACCTAAAATAAGATAGTTGCCTTTTAATTCATAACTTTTCCCATAATCCATCCCTTTTGCAAAAATCTCTTTTGCATCTATGTTCGCACCAGTAGCGATAGAATCTGATGGATCTATATTGAAATCCTGATAAAGTGAATTTTGAGGTTTTACCTCTAAACCCAAATCTAATATTTCGATAGAACTAAAAGGGTTTAGATTGTGAATAGCTCTTGTGATGAGTGCAGGAGTAGGAACACCAGTTGGTGTTTCAGCTAATTCACCTAATGAAAAAACTTTCTCATTTATGATAAACTCCCCATCAAGAGTAGGTGTAAGTGGAATCATCCCCGGAATTCCTGCTTGAGTTATTCCATCTATCTCACAAGTTTTTGTAACACTACCCGCTAGTAAAAAATCGGCTTTACCATTTGGTAGTGAATCTTTTTCGTTCGTAAAAATATTATATGTATTCATCTTTTCTTCTTTTAGTTACTTTTTAAAATTTTACCCAAATTTATACTTTTTAAAACATCATTTTGAGTTATATTTTCTCTTCCATGTCCAAAATGAGCTTTTTTCTTAATTTTTCCAAAATATGAAGTATCCCCACCAAGTTTTACTCCCACCACTAAAGCCATAGCAGTTATAGGGTGACCAGCATTTGGACTATCATGTTTTTTTCCATCTTTGTAAAAGGCAAAAATATTTTTTTGTTTTCCAAGTAACATAATTAAAATTGCTGTGATTCTTGATGGGATAAAGTTTACTATATCATCTAAAATTGCTGATACTTTTCCATAGTTTTCATATTTTGTATTTCTGTATCCAACCATAGAATCTAAGGTGTTGATAGTTTTATAAAGTATAATTCCCGGCAATCCAAAAAGTAGAAGATAAAATAAAGGTGCAATAACCCCATCACTAAGATTCTCAGCATAAGTCTCGATAGAAGCTTTATAAACATCACTATCACTCATATCAGCAGTATCACGAGAAACTAACATAGAGATGGCTTGTTTTTTATCATCGGCTGTTAGTATATCTTTTACAGAATCGTAAAGCATACGGTGGGCTAAGAACATTGAGGCTATAAAAGAGGATATGATAATGTTAAAATAGATAGGAAGATTCTCTAAAAATTGATAGAGTAAAATTGAGAATAAACCAACACTAACTAGCATAAAGATAAGAAGTAACAAACCCCTTAAAACAGAATCCTTATAAAATCTTTTCTCAAAAAAACTTATCAAATCCCCGATGATGATGATAGGGTGTTTTATAAAA
>JAYEKJ010000020.1:0-3678 GCA_034660975.1 Campylobacterota bacterium | reverse complement strand
AAAATAGTTAAGGATATGGTGAAGTTTGCTTATCCGAGTGATATGGAGAATCTAAACATATTTACAGATTTTTATGGTTTAACTAAAAAAGATTTAGGTCTTTATGCTTTAGTTGATAATTGCATTGCAGGTGCAATTTGGAGTAGAGAGTTAAATGAAAACTTTGAAACTCCTACTTTAAGTGTCGCTATCTTACCTGAGTTTAAAGGCAAAGAGATAGGCTCTTTTATGATGAATCAGTTTTTACAAGAGGCTGGAGCTATTTATGAGCAGATAAGTATAGATATAACTCATAAACCTAAAGCAATTTTATTTTATGAAAAGTTTGGGTTTGAAAAATTAGATGATTCTGATAGTTTGATAATGATTAAAAAATTAGAAAAAAAAGAGGTTCTTCGCCCTAGTGATGGGTATGATAGCTCTTACTGGATAGAGTAAAATGAGAAAGTGGCAGAGGTGCATCAACACCCCATAAAACCACATACCAACAATAGAGTATGACAATATGCCATAAAATCAATTTTTCAATTTAATTAACGATAAAATCACACTATATATCTATAAAGGTAAAAAATGAATGGAATGATTATGGTGACATATAAAATATTGTGTAATGCTGATTTAAACAAAGAGATTAATATTAAAGAGTTACTTTTAAATGAAAAGGTGGCGAAGGTTATAAAAAGTGAATTTGCTAAAGGGTTTAGAAATATAAACTTACTCTCTAGTGATTCTAATAGCACTTTTAAAATTGAAACGATTAAAGAGTTTCATACTTTTGAAGTTTCTAAAAATGATTTTGCTGATATTTTGGTTTTAGCTGAAGAGGATGCCACAGCTAAAAAACTTATAAAAAAAGATTGTGATAGAGTTGAACTAATCAATATAGAAACTATAAGTTAACTCCAAACTTTACCATTCATATCAACATGTGTAAGATAAAGTCTGAGGTCAAACTCAACTTGGTGATACGAGGGTTGCATATATTCACATAGTTTATAAAAAGCTTTGTTATGCTCTTTTTCTTTAAAGTGAGCGAGTTCATGTACAACTATCATCTCCAAAAATTCTTGTGGTACATTTTTAAACATTGATGAGATTCTTATCTCATTTTTTGCTTTGAGTTTTGAGCCTTGAACTCGTGAGATAAAATGGTGTGTGCCTAAAGCATTATGGATAACATTTATTTTACCATCATAAAGAACTTTACTCAGTGGAGATGATTTTTTTATAAACTCATTTTTTAGCTCAGTCGCATAAGAGAAAAGATTTTTATCACTTTTTATACTGTGTGAAGTTGGATACTTTTTTAAAAGATGAGATGCTAATTTATCTGCTTTTATAAGCTTATGAACCTGCTCTTTAGTTTGTTGTGGGTAGTGGTTTAGATATTTTAACTCTTTCATCTGCTAATTTTACACTATAATTATAGACAATAAGGAAAATATTTAAAATGGCTTCATTTGAACAACATGTTAATGGTGCAGTGGTAGCGACGGGAGTTGCTATCGTTCCATTATACTCTGCATCTTTACTCGATGTACATCAATCTTTGATAGTTTTAGCTTTGGGAATCGTTGGTGGGGTTCTTCCAGATTTAGATTCTGATAACTCTAAACCACTTCAAATTGTGTTTAAAATATTTTCTATTTTTTTGCCTTTAATATTTTTACTGGCTTTATTTGAAAATGAATCTTTAGTAAAACTCATTGGGTATTGGGTTTTGGCAAGTATTTTACTTCATCTAACAATTTTTAAGCTATTTACTATGCTCACTGTTCACAGAGGAGTTATCCACTCTATCCCTATGGGGATTGTTTTTGGTCAGATAACAATTTACATATTTTTTTATTCACTCAATTATGATTTAATATTTTCAACACTAGCAGGGATTTTTTTATCTTTTGGATTTATGGTTCACTTGTTACTTGATGAGCTTGTAAGTTTAAATGCTCTTGGTTTAAGGATGAAAAAATCGTTTGGAACAGCTTTTAAACTTTATGATAGAGATAATCTATTGGGGACACTCATTTTATATATGTTTATCGTTACATTTTTTTATTTTACACCGGTAGATACTGATGTTTTTTTTCAAATCTTTGAAATTATGAAAAATGTGAGGGTTATATAAAAACCTGAGTTCGACAGTAGGTTTAAAGATTTAAAATATTTAGTTACTCTATCTTCAAGCCAAAAAGATGGCTTGAATAAACTACCACTTATAAATCCAACATGCCCACCATTTGAGGATATTTCAAGTTTTATAGATTCAGATAATTCATCTTTATTTGGTAAGATTTCTGGTGTCATAAATGGGTCATCTATAGAGTGAATGATGAGTGTTGGAGTTTTTATATCTTTTAGAAATTGTTTTGAAGATGATTTTGTATAATAATCTTTTGCAGATTCAAAACCATGAATCGGGGCTGTATAAACTTCATCAAACTCCCAAAAAGTTCTAATTTTTTTTATACTCTCTTTTTTTAATCCTATAAGAGATTCCATATCATGTTTATTATATTTCTCCTCTAGTGGTAGCTTGAGATTTGTGATGAGGTGTTTTTGGTAAACTTTTGAGAATCCCTTATCCATTTTATTTGCACAGATATCTAACTGTAATGGAGCTGATACCGAGATAGCACCATCAAGTAGAGAATCCTCTTTTTTCTCCCCTAGATATTTAAGAAGCATATTACCACCTAGAGAGTAACCAATAGCAAAAAGTTTTGAGGTGGGGAAGTTCTTTTTTACATTTTGAATCCAAAGAGTAGAATCCCCAGTATCTCCACTATGGTATGCTCGTGGAAGTTTATTTGCCTCACCTGAGCATCCCCTAAAGTGCATAACAACAGATGAAAATCCAAGCTCTGAGAGTTTTTGCATAGTTCCTTGAATGTATGGAGATTTGTAAGAACCAGCAAGACCATGAAAAAGTATCACTATCGGTTTTGAACTATTTTTATCGGGTTTTTCATACCAGTAACAATCAACCCCATCACCATCAGGAAGCTCAAACTTCTCTATTTTAAAATCTAATTTTAGAGACTTTCTAAAAAAAGATGAGTAGAGAGTTTGAATATGTCTGTTGGAGAGTCCAAAGGCTGGTTTAAACTGTTTACTCATAGCTATTAAAACAGATACCTAAGTCCTAAACTAAATGCCTGTTCCTCATTTACAATATCTTTCATCTCTAGGTAACGATACTTGATAGTCCAAGTCCAATCTTTATCTACCATGTAACCTAAACTTACATTTCCTTGGTAAGTAAAAGCAGTTTTTTTATCATCATCACCAGCCTCAACATTTGTAGCACCGATACCAATCCCCACGGTACTTACTAATTGAGTGTCATTATAAGCACTATAATATATATTTGCGAGGCCACCCATTTTAAGAAGATTGCCAGAGATTGCTTCACTTGCTGTATCATCAATGCTAGAGAGTGGATTATCTGAGTAACTACTCTCAGCCTCAAATCGCCATCTATCCATCTGATAACCAACAGCGACAGTGCCAGACACACCCTCCTCGTAATTGATATCAGAGTGTTCAGTTTTTAGATTATTAGAATCAGGATTATCAAAATAGACTTCAACATAAACACCACTATCAGCAGAATAGAGTAGGGTAGAGAGTAAAAAAGGGAGTAAAAATTTCATATGAATTAGCCTTTGTTTT
>JAYEKJ010000019.1:0-43785 GCA_034660975.1 Campylobacterota bacterium | reverse complement strand
TTAATATTAAAGCTGCAAGTTTTGCTAATCAATATATAGTTACCCTTACAGATATAACACAAATTTCACAACAATCACTAGAGTATCAACATGAGGCAAACTATGATAAATTAACTCAAATATATAATCGAAATATGTTTCATACTCTTATGAAAACAAAAATAAATAGTTTTAAAAAAGAGCAAAAAACTTTTGTATTTATAATACTAGATATTGATTATTTTAAAAAAGTTAATGATACCTATGGACATTTAGTTGGGGATAATGTTTTAATTAATATTGCAAAATTGATTAAAGAACATATTAGAGATAGTGATGTGTTTGCTAGATGGGGTGGGGAGGAGTTTGTTCTTGCTTTTGATGTGAATCTAAGTAAAGGTGTTGAGATAGCAAATAATTTAAGAGTTAATATAGAGAAAGAGGAGTTCGATGTTGTTAAAGAGTTGACTTGTAGTTTTGGTATAACTGAGTTTGAATTTAATGACACACTAGAGAGTATGATAAAACGAGCAGATTTAGCACTTTATGAAGCAAAAAATAGTGGTAGGAATAGAGTGTGTCAAGCATAAACAATAATAAATATAATATTTTATGTGTTGATGATAATAAAAACAATCTTTATACACTAGATGCACTACTGAGTACAGTAGATAATATTAACCCCATAGAAGCACTTGGAGCCAAAGAAGCTTTAAATGTTTTACTTACTCAAGCAATAGATTTAATTTTATGTGATGTTCAGATGCCAGATATTAATGGTTTTGAGTTAGCACAAATGATAAAATCTAATAAGAAAACTAAGCATATTCCCATAATTTTTGTGACTGCTATTTTTAAAAATGAGGAGTTTATAAAACATGGCTTTGAGATAGGAGCGATAGATTATATAACAAAGCCTATTGATGATAATCAACTGTTAAATAAAATAACACTTTATTTGAAAATTTATGAACAAAAAAATAAATTAGCTCATAGTGAAAAAAGATTTTATGATATTGCACAAAGTATAGGTGATGGAATCTATACTCTTGATCTTGAAAACAAAACGACATTTATCAATAATGAAGCATTAAATCTACTTGGATTTAAAAAAGGTGAGCTGTATGGAAAGTTGATACACGATTATATACATTATAAAAATGTTGATAACAAGCCAATATTTGCAAGTGAGTGTAAAGTTCATAAAACAATGATTAATGGGGAAGTATATAAAAATGAAAATGAGGTTTTAATTAAAAAAGATGGCTCATTTTTAGATGTTTCAATTGTAGCAACTCCTCTTTTTATAGATAACAATATCGTTGGTTCAGTTACAGTTTTTAGAGATAAAACAGCTCATAATAAGATAAATATTTTAGAACATGAAAAAGTTAAAAATCAAGAACAAATCATATTATCTATGATTGATATGATAGAATCTAGAGATTCATATACAGCAGGACATACTAAACGAGTTTCTGCTTATTGTGTTTTAATTGCCACTGAGATGGGTTACTCTAAGGAGGAGATAGAACTCTTAAGAGATGCTGCGTGGTTACATGACATTGGAAAAATATCAACACCCGATTCTATTTTACTTAAACCAAGTAAACTTGATAATACTGAATACAAACTAATTCAAGAACATTTAAGTGTTGGTTACGAGATGTTAAAAAAAATAGATCAATATAAAGTTATTTCAGAAATAATGAGAGAACATCATGAAAAATTTGATGGTTCTGGTTATCCTCAAGGTTTAAAAGGGGATGAGATTAGACCTTTAAGTAGAATTATGATTGTTGCAGATGCTTTTGATGCTATGACAACAAATAGAGTGTATAAGCCTAGAAAATCTATATCGGTAGCATTATCTGAACTTCAAGAATTAAGTGCTATACAATTTCATCCTGAGGTAGTAAGTGCAGCAATCGTTGCTCTAAGAGATGTAGTGGTAGATACCAAAATATCGCAAGACCCAAAAACAGTTGTAGAGGAACAAAGGTTTTCATATTTTTATAAAGATAAATTAACTAAGCTTTTTACTTTAGATTACTTAGAACTTATTTTGAGATATTACATAAATAAAGATGATGTATATATCTATAACATACAGTTACATAATTTTTCAAAATACAATAAACAGTTTAGTTGGCAAAAAGGTGATCAGTTTTTAATAGAGTTTGCGAAATACCTTAATAGTTTTTATAAAAATAATATTGTATTTAGGGTGGAAGGTGATGATTTTATGATTCTAAGTGAAACAAAAATTTCAGATATTAAGGCTAATATAAATAACTATATAAATAATACTAAAAGTATAATCACTTGTAGTATAGATGAAAAATTAGTTAAAGATATACACTCAAATATAGACAAAATTAGTATCTAGAAAGATTAAAAAATACATTATATCTGATGAGTGTTTTCTCTTTAGGGCGAGGATATTTACTATAGGCATAATCGATTGTAGCTTTAGTTATATCATCTAATACAAAGTATCCTGTTTTCTTTAGAAATCTAAAATCACTCATATCCCCATTTGGATGAAGATAGAACTCTATAACATTATCTCTATTAACATTGATTTTTCTTAAATCAGTAACTTGTGCTTGTCTAGTGAGAACTTGTTGCGTTATTCTTCTCATAATCTCTTGGTTATCTAAAATATACTCTTGTTGCCCAACACTAAGCTCACCAAATTTTTCTCCATAAAGCTCTTTAATATTTGAATTTATACTACTACTTAGTGAATTATTAGAAAGCTTTTTTTTAACTTCCTTTGTAGATTTGTCTTGTGATAACATTGCATAAAGGGGATTAGTTGATTCTTTTTTAATGGGTGTAGTTTTTGTTAAATTTTGCTCTTTTATTTGCTTCTTTGCTAGTAGTGGGATATACGGCTTTGGAGGAGTTGAAGATTCTACTTTTGGTTTTGAATTTAATTTAATCTCTTTTGCTGGTTTATGCTCTTTATATTTAATAGGTGGTTTTTTAACAATTTTTTTAAGTTGAGAGCCTTTTGGTATCGGTGGTGCGATTTTTGATTGTTTTTGCTTCTCTTTTATAGGAGCAGATTCTTTGTGTTTTTTAGGTATATCTTTTAGAGATATTATTATCTTACTCTCTTTGGGTTCTATTTGCTTTTTTGACTCAGGCACCATAGTTCCGAGTACCCAAAATAGAACTATTAAAAGGAGGTGAATTAACAGTGCTACAAAAAGTGCAAAAGTATATCTAGTCAAGTTTTTCCATTTAATTTTATTCGATTATAGCAAATGAAAATTAATAGTACTTTGCTATAATAATAAAACTAAAAGTTTCTTTAGAAAAATATTATTAAGGTAAAAAATGAGTACAGAATCATCACAAAAAGCGTTCCAAGAAGCACAACAACTAATCCCAGGTGGAGTTAACTCGCCAGTTAGAGCATTTAAAAGTGTTGGGGGGACTCCAATCTTTATTACAGAGGGGGAGGGTGCTTACCTTAGAGATATTGATGGTAACAAATATGTTGATTTTGTTCAAAGTTGGGGACCACTTATTTTTGGCCATAGAGATGAAACTATTGAAAAAGCAGTAATTGAAGCTGTAAAACATGGTCTTAGTTTTGGAGCTCCAACAGTTGGGGAAACTGAACTTGCAAAATTAGTAGTTTCGTTTTTTGATTCTATTGATAAAGTAAGGTTTGTAAGTAGTGGTACAGAAGCTGTTATGAGTGCTATCCGTCTTGCTCGTGGATTCACAGGTCGTGATGATATAGTTAAATTTACAGGTTGTTACCATGGACATAGTGATGCTCTTTTAGTTGAAGCTGGATCTGGTGCTGCAACTTTTGGGAATCCTAGTTCTCCAGGTGTTCCAGCAGATTTTACAAAACATACACTTTTAGCAGAGTATAACAACATAGAATCTGTAAAAAAATGTTTTGCAGATTCTAAAGATATTGCTTGTATTATTATTGAACCAATCGCTGGAAACATGGGTCTTGCTCCAGCAGATAAAGAGTTCTTACTAGAGTTAAGAGAGCTTTGTGATGCTAATGGAACTCTTCTTATTTTTGATGAAGTTATGAGTGGTTTTAGAGCTACTATAAATGGTGCAGAATCTATCACTGGTGTTAAACCAGATATTATAACTCTTGGAAAAGTTATTGGTGGTGGTATGCCAGTTGGTGCTTTTGGTGCAAGAGCTGAGATAATGGCGATGCTTTCACCTGATGGTCCAGTTTATCAAGCAGGAACTCTAAGTGGAAATCCAGTTGCGATGGCAGCAGGATATGCAGCACTTAGTAAATTAAAACAAAATGCTAGAGTTATGGCAGTTTTAAATGAGAGAGCATCAAGACTTGTTGAGGGGATGCAAGAAGTTGCTAAATCTTATGGTATCACTATGCAGATAGATACAAGAGGAAGTATGTTTGGATTCTTCTTTAACGATAAGCCGGTTAAAAATTTTGCTGATGCTTGTAATAGTGATGCTGAACTTTTTGCTAAATTTCATTCAGCTATGTTAGATGAAGGATTCTATTTTGCTTGTTCACTTTATGAGACAGGATTTATCTCAACTGCAACTACTGATGAGATGATTGAAGATGCAATTAAAGCAAGTGCTAAAGTATTTAAGGCGATAACAAATGGCTAATCAAGATGAGCAAGTTGAAGAGAAAAAGCCACGAGTTAAACCAGTAATCGAAGCTGCTGATAGTTTATCTCTTGGTATCTCTATGGTTGTAGCAGTTGCTATGGGTATAGGAATCGGTTATCTACTTCGTAGTATGACTGAAATTGCTTGGACATTTTGGGTGGGAGTTGGAATCGGTATTGCTGCTGCAATTTTGAATGTTTACAAAGCTTATGACAAACAGCATAAGGTGTTTGAAGAGTTAGCTAAAGAGCCTAGATATGCTATCAAGAAAGATCTTGATGATAAAGATGATGACGATATGGATTATGGTGAAAAGAAGTATTAAAATAATTATTATATCAGAGCTTTTAATTATTTTAAGCTCTTTTATATCATTTGAATTCTATATAAATTTACAAGTCGCATTTTTAAGTAGTTTATTTGTAATTTTGGGTTCATCATTTGCATATAAAAGGATGATAAACAATCAAATAGATTCTAAAATGATAGAGGAGAAAAGAGATCTTTTAGACGAGATAGAAGATCCTCATGGACTTTATGACAATGAACCTATTAATGATACACCAGCAGAAGAGTTGGATCTAAAAACAATAGTAAAAGAGGAAAAAGCTAAGATAAAAACTTTGAGTGTAGATAGTATCAAACATGGGGCTAGAGGTAGTGTTTCTGCTTTTAGACTTGTCCCTTATGTTTTTTTAGTTTTAGGATTTATCGCTTTAAAAAATAATGACTTGCTAGTTATTGCAATCTATTTACCATCTTTGTTAGTTGGTATTGTAGTGGGTTCAATGTGTTCTAAAGATAGCCTCAATTAAGAGGTTATCATTGGGATATTTATAGTGATAGTTTTTTGTATATCTATATAGAAGCTTGAACTTGGGATTAAAAGTTTAAGTTCACTAATCTTTTTATTATTTAAAATATCTGCACTAATCTCAATAGAAAAAATACTATATTTCTTCTCTTCAAATTTAATATGCTCACCAACTCTATAAAATATTTTTGTATTAATTTTTTTACTTTCATCAAAGCAAGAATAGATTTTATTTAATATTTTTATAAAATTATTTACATTTATAATTATCTCTGGTAAAGTTGGATCAAACTCTTTTGTGAACTCTATATTTGAACTTATTGAGTTGGTTGATATACATAAATCTATAAGTGTGTATATATTTATTAATTCGCCACTAGGTTTTGGTTTATTTAATTTAAAAGAGGGTGCCTGATATAGCTTTATGCCTATCTGATCCTCATTTTCATAACCAACTGTTAAACCAAAAAATTTATAACGACCAAATTCTAATTCTAAAAAAGTAGTTTTAAATCCAAAAGTTATATTTGCATAGGTTACAGCTAGTTGATAGAGTTCAGAGGCCAAAGCAGTTCCAAGTAGAAACTGTGCCTCTGAATTTACTGAGATTATTTTTCCATTTGAGCTAAAAAGTATGAAAGGGTTATAGTCATACTCTAGCCATTGTGTTTCAAAATTCATAAGTTATATTTTATTCTTCAATATAGTTTTTAAGTTTACGACCAACTTTAGGATGTTTAAGTTTTTTAATTGCACTAGATTCAATTTGGCGAACTCTCTCACGAGTTACACTTAACTCTTTACCAATCTCCTCTAAGGTTCTATCACTCTCATCATCCATGATTCCAAAACGAAGTTTTATAACTGCTTTTTCTCTCTCGTTTAGTTGTTCTAAAACTGTCTCTATTTGGATTCTCAAATCATCTTTTAGTATTGCATCTGCTGGTGAAAGAGATGCTTTATCTTCAATAAAGTCACCAAAACGACCATCATCTTCACTACCAATAGGAGCTTCAAGAGATATAGGTTCTTTGGTGATTTTGATAACATTTTTAACTTTCTCAACTGAAAGACCAACCTCTGCAGCAATTGTATCAACATCTGGCTCTTTACCATGCTCTTGAAGATGTTTACGCATAATTTTATTGATTCTATTAATAGTCTCAATCATATGAATTGGGATACGAATAGTTCTAGCTTGATCAGCGATAGCACGACTGATTGCTTGACGAATCCACCATGTAGCATATGTTGAAAATTTATAACCTTTTTGATATTCAAATTTATCAACAGCTTTCATAAGTCCGATATTTCCCTCTTGAATCAAGTCAAGGAAAGGTAAGCCACGATTCGTATATCTTTTAGCGATAGAAACAACAAGTCTAAGGTTAGATTTTGCCATTTTTGTCTTAGAGATTTCAGATATATTTTTACCACGCTTAATCTGCTCTAAAATATCAGCAAGTTTTTCTGGTTCCATATCAAAACTATTTTTCGAAGCCTCTTTAGTTTGAACTAATTTTTTAATCTCCATATATGTAGAAACCATTGTAGCTTCTGGAACCATTCCAGCTATATCTTCTTTTGTTAATTCTTGAATTCTTTCTATTAAAGCTATGTGGTTAGCTTTAAGAGTAGCATTAAAAAGTGGAAGTTTATATTCGAGTCTTTTTAACTCTTTATCGTAACCATCATCACTTTTAAGTGCAGTTTCCATCGCCTTTACAAGTTCATTGATAAGTTTTGAAGTTGGTCCTAGATCTAGTAACTTTTCTTTTAAAACATTTTTCTTAAATGAGATACTTAAAAAGTAAAGAACTACCTCTTCATCTAAATCACCATTTATATTTTGAGGTAATTTTTCTGCTACCTTATTCCACTCTTTTTTAGCTTTTTCAAGAGCCTTGAAACTTGTTGTAACTTTCTCTACTCTACTTTTATCTTTAGCCGATAAAGTTTTCTCTGTTTTTTCAGCACTTGAGTTGTCTGTTGAAGTGTTATCAGAATCATCTCCATCATCTTTCTCATCTTCAAAGTTTTTAAATAATTCTTTTACTCTTCTTTCACGATTTATAAGTGGATCTTTGTAATCAAGAATAAAATTAATAAGATAAGGAACAGAACATATAGCATCAATAATAATAGATTCACCATTTTCTATTTTTTTAGATATCTCAATCTCTTCCTCTTTAGTTAAAAGTGGAATTTGACCCATTTCACGAAGATACATACGAACTGGAGAATCTGAACGAGACCACTCAAGTAACTCATGCTCTTTTAAAATATCAAAGTTGTCTGTATCATTACTTTCAAGTAGTTTTCTTTGAGCTGCTTTTCTAGCTTCAGTCTCTTTTTCATTTAAAAGTTTAGCATTTTCAGAAGCTGTATATATACAACTGTTGTGTTTTGTGATGAGTTTGAAAATATTTTTGGCTTGTGCCATTGTTGGTTGTTTTTCAAAAAGTTGCGTTAATGATTCATACGTTACACAATCTTTAGATTTAGTTTCGGTGAAAAATTCTTCTATGGCTTTATTGAGTTCTTTTGCAGTCATATGTGTCGTATACCCCATATTTTAAGATTTTTTAAAGAATGGATTATACCCAGTTAAATTTAATATTAAATTAAATTATTAAATTTATGAAGAGTAGATATTATTGGAATAATATTTGCTTGATAATTTAAAATTGATGCTAATAAAAGGACTTATATGCAGACAGGTTATTATAGTGCAGCTGCTGGGATGGTGGCACAGTTTAGTCGTTTAGACAACATTGCAAACAATCTAGCTAATGTTAACACTGTTGGTTATAAGCAAGATAATTTGGTTGTTGGTGATTTTATGCGTCTGTATAAAGAAGCAAGAGATGAGCTTCCAAATGAGAATCAAACTAAAGAGGGTGCAGAGTTTATAAATAGGGCTATGGCAAAAGCACCTCAAATAGTAGATTCTTTTACTAATTATTCTCTTGGAGATATGCAAAAAACAGGCAATAATTTAGATTTTGCTTTATCTCAAGAGGGACTATTTTTTCTAGTTAAAACACCTCAAGGTCCACGACTTACTAGAGATGGTTCATTTGCTTTAAATGATGAGGGTACTTTAGTAACTAAACAAGGTTATGAGGTCTTACCAAATGATTATTTCCAAAGTGGTTCTAATATAAGCTTTAGTACACAAGATAGTGTAATAGAGGTTGATAAAAATGGTCAATTATATACAAACTTGCCACAATCAGTATCTATGGCGATGGGTTCTAAACTTTTTGTAGCTCAACCAGACAACATAGCACTACTTAAAAAAGAGGGCGATAATCTTTACAAATATGAAGATATATCATTGATAGATAATATAGAGGGTAGTGGAGCAGTTATTCAAGGTTTTGTAGAGAAAAGTAATGTAAATGCAATTAAAATGATGACACAGATGATAGAAACAAACCGTTTAGTTGGGATGTATCAAAAAGCTATGGATACACAGATGAATGATATGAACAAAGATGCAATTGAAAAAATTGCTAGAAAAGCTTAGATAAAAGGATAATACAATGATGCAATCACTATATACTGCTTCAACAGGGATGTTGGGTATGCAGATGCAAATAGATACAACAGCCAATAATATTGCCAATGTGAATACAATAGGTTTTAAGAAATCTCGTGCTGAGTTTGCTGATTTAATGTATCAAGTTACTGAATATGCTGGAACTTCAACTAGTGATGTTACAAAAAGTCCTACTGGTATAGAGGTTGGATTGGGTGCAAGACCAACAGCTGTTAATAAAATATTTACAGAGGGTAGTTTAAAACAAACAGATAACCAGTTAGATGTGGCTATTACAGGTAGAGGTTTTTTTAAATTAGAACTGCCTGATGGAACACAAGTATATTCAAGAAATGGTGCTTTTAAAATTGATGATACGGGAACTTTGGTAAATAGTGATGGATATACACTTATGCCACAAGTTGTTGTCCCTCCAGATTCAACTAATGTAAGTATTGGTACTGACGGTACTGTTTCTGTTGTGCAAGCTGGACAAACTCAAGCATCACAAATTGGACAAATCACATTAACTAACTTTATCAATCCTGCTGGTCTTCACTCTATGGGAGATAACTTATATATAGAAACTGATAGTTCTGGACAACCTCTTGAGGGTACTGCTGGTCTTGATGGTTTAGGAATTTTAAGACAAGGGTTTGTAGAACTTAGTAATGTTGAACTTGTAGTTGAACTCACCGACCTTATTACTGGGCAAAGAGCTTATGATTCTAATTCGAAAGTAATTACAACAAGTGATGAGATGTTACAAACAGTAAATAATCTAAAAAGATAATTAGACGACTTTTTAGATTTCTTTTAACTTATATCAGTATAATTCTGTACATATAGAGGAGTTATAAAATGGTTAAGAAAATTGTATTATCAGTATTATTAATAACAACACTAGCTAATGCTCAAGAGAAAAATGATGAGGAGTTTGGTAGCTTTGATGATTTTATGGAAGTTCTTGAGGAGACAACTCAGTTAGCAAATAAAAATAAGATTGGTGTTGATCATGCTCCTGGGATTATCAATGTTTTGAAACATGATGATATGAAAAGATTAGGCGTAAACAATCTTTATGAAGCTCTTGAATTACTACCTGCCGTAGAAGTTGTTCTCAATAAAACAGGTACTAGAAATCTTGTTTTTAGAGGAATCGGTGCTGTTGATGGTAGTGGCAAGATAAAAGTTATGTTAAATGGGGTTGAGCAAAATAGTGCAGCTAGTGGGATTATCCACTTTAACTTACCGATTGAGATTATTGAGAGAATTGAAGTTATTCGTGGTCCAGCTTCTGCTCTTTATGGTGAATATGCTTTTAGTGGTATTATAGACATAATAACTAAAAAAGATTCAAATCATATATTTGCAAAATATATCTCTGATAGCACTAGTACAATTGGTGCAATTGCTAGTTATTCTGATGAAGAGTTTAGTATAAACGCTGTTATGACTTATGGTAGTGGTGATGGTTTAGAACCAGTTACTACTGATAGTCTTGGTAATACAGGAGAAGTTGAGACTTTACGAAAAAACAAAAGTTTATTAGCAAATGTAAAGTATAAAGAGCTTAAATTAAATTTAGCTATAAATGAATCTCAAAAAGGTGAGATGTGGGGGATAGCTTCTAGTGGTGTTTTACCTGATAATGATTCTAAAGAGAACTTTAAATATGATTATCAAACAGTTGAACTTTCTTATAAGTATAATCTAAATGATAATTTATGGATAGAACCAAAAGTTGGATATTTTCAATATAAATATTGGTTTGATTTTACAGAGATGGGAACAGGTAATCTACCCCCTATGACAAAAACAACTGCAAATCTTGAATATACAAAAAAATATGCAAAATTAGATATCTCTTATAATTTAGATATTCATAATATCATTTTAGGTTCAGAACTCTCGAATATATCTGAAACAGATTACTATGAAAAAACAACTAGCCCTATGAGTGGAGTTGTGGTAAATAGAGATGGAGTTCATTTAGAGAGAGATTTAATAGCTACATATCTACATGATAATATCTCATTAAGTGATTCTATTATGCTTAGTATTGGTGCAAGGTATGATAAATATGATAGTGTTACAAATAATATAGATGCTCATATATCACCAAGAGTAGCATTAGTATATGATATGGATATGATAAATATTTTTAAAATCCAGTATGCAGAAGCTTTTAGAATCCCAACATTTCTTGAAGAAACTAATGGTGCAAAAGAACCTGAAACAAATAAAATGTTAGAGGTTCAATATATACATACAAAAGAGAATAATAGTTTAAAAACCACTTTATTTTATTCAGTTATAGATTCCCTAATATACTCTCCAGAGGCTAGAATATATGCAAATCATGATGAAAATATTTTAAATTATGGTCTCGAGCTTGAATATAATCAGAATTTCAGTAATGAGTTTTTACTTTTTTCTAATATCTCTTATATAAATGCAGAGCATGAAGATTCAGATGAAAAGTTAAAACTTTATGCTCCATTATTAGCTAATTTAGCATTATCACATAAACCGTATTCTGAATTTTCTTCAACTATAAAACTTAGATATGTTGGTTCTAAAGAGAGGGAAGATTTAGATACTAGAGAAGATTTAGATGCAACTACTACTCTTGATTTAGCCTTTAGATATTTACCGACAAGTATAGAAAATCTAGATCTCTCTTTTGGTATAAAGAATATAGCAGATAAAGAGCTTAAATCACCATCTAAGATATATATAAGTAGAAGAGGGGTTTCTCAAACTTATACAGATGATTTTAGTGTCTCAGGTAGATATTATTTTGCCGGGATAGATTATAAGTTTTAGAAAATGAAAATAATTTTTATAGTTTTAGCTTTATGCTTCTCACTTTTTGGTTCCGATTTGTTGAAAATTCATAAGAAATTAGTTCCTATGACACTTTTACAAGTAAAAACAATTGCAAAAAAAAGTGATAAAACTATAAAAATTATGATTGTAGTTAATGAGAATGAGAGATTAAAAGCTCAAACACTTCAAGATATGTTTGCTAAAAAAGTAAAGAAATTTTCATTACAAACTCAAATATTAGAAGAAAATAATATAAATAAATTGTCAACGATAAACTTTGACGCAATATACGCTTTCTCACTATCAGAATCAAGTTATAAAATAATAAATAATATAAGTAAATCAAACAATATTGTTACATTTGCTAATTCTCATGATGGATTTAAAAATGGTCTTTTAGTTTATATTGATAAAAAAAAGAAGATAAAAATATATATAAATTCTACTACTATGAAAATAGTAAAAATCCCTTTTAGTAGTAGATTTCTTTCAATAGTAGAGATATCAGATGAATAAAACATCCTTAGTTTTTCAAATAGTTTTTGCTGTAATTGTATCATTTATACTGTTATTTACTTTTTCAACAAGACAAACTTTTTTTAGTTATAAAGATGCTTTATATACATCGGAAAAAGAGAAAATTGATATAATTATAGATGTTATTACACCATCTATTTTAGTAAATATAGATTTTGGTCTTGATGAAAATATTGATACTTTATTCACTCAATTACTTAAATCAAATAGTTATATTTTAGGTGCTGAGTTAATAGATATAGATACTCAAGAGATTATTTTTAAACATATTGATAATTGTGAAGATGGTATAAAAAGTAACAGAATATTATTAAATGATAATAATGAAAATGTAGCAGAACTTACTATTATATATTCTAACCAACACTACGAAAAAGCTATAAGTGATTATTACGATTCTACAATTGAACTTATAAGTATATTTTTATTATTTCTTATTATTTTTGTTTTTTTAATCAACTATTTACTTAAACCTCTCAAGGATATCTCTAATGCTCTTTTAGAGTTTTCCCCAAAGAACCTTCATAATTTTAATTTAACTATAATGAAAGGGACTAATGAAGTAGTTGTAATTAATAACACTATTGTAACAATGGTAGATGAGATTAAAGATTATACAAAAGAGTTAATTAATGCAAATGTTTATTTGGAAATTGCAAAAAATACAGCAGAAGAGAGTACAAAATTCAAATCAGAATTTTTAGCAAATATGTCTCATGAGATACGAACACCAATGAATGGTATAATCGGTATGTCACATTTAGTGTTACAAACTAATCTTAATGAGAAACAGCATAGATATATTGACAATATAGATAGCAGTGCAAAAAGACTACTCGCTCTTATTAATGAAATTTTAGATTATAGTAAAATTGAAGCTGGTAAATTAAATATAGAAAAAATATCATTTGATCTTTTTAATGTAGTAGATAGCACAGTCAATACTATTGAAAATTCAGCACATGAAAAGAATTTAGATATAGTTGTTGAATATGATATACATATAAATAACCATTTTCTTGGTGACCCTTTAAGAATCAGTCAAATACTTATAAATCTGTCCTCTAATGCAATCAAATTTACACAAACAGGTGAAATAGGGATTCACATTAAAAAACTATCAAATAATGTAGTTAGATTTGAAGTAAGAGATACAGGGATAGGACTTAGTGAAGAGCAACAAGCTAGACTGTTTCAATCATTTTCACAAGCTGATGGAAGCACAACTAGAAAATATGGTGGTACTGGCTTAGGTCTTGCGATCTCTAAACAACTTGTAGAGTTGATGTCTGGTAAAATTTGGGTAGAGAGTGAACTTGGTAAGGGTAGTCATTTTATCTTTGAGATTCTTTTGGAAGAGGATATAGAGAATATAAAAGAGATTACACTTTTTACAAATAAAAGAGTTTTAATCGTTGATGATAGTGAGAGCTGTCAGTATATTTTAAAATCTCTTTTAGATGACTTTGGATTTAATGTAGAGATCGCAAGTAGTGGCAAAATAGCTCTAGATATGTTAGAAAAAAATTCAGATAATTATTATGATTTAATTTTAATGGATTGGAATATGCCTGAGATGAATGGGGTAGAGACAATTAAAATAATTAATGATAAGCACATAAATATCTCCTCTTCAAAAATAATTATGATTAGTGGGAGTAAGAAAGAAACTATTATTAATTTAGCTAAAGAGGTGGGTGTTAATACCTACTTGCATAAACCAGTAAACCCATCAACTATGAATGATGTACTAAGTGACTTGCTTTTTGGAACTACTAAAATTAGAGAAAAAACAATTAATGCAAAACAATTAAATGATAACTATATCACCACTCTTTTTGGCAGTAAAATACTTTTAGCAGAAGACAATATTATAAATCAAGAGATTGTTATAGGGTTACTAGAGGGGAGTGGAATTATACTTGAAATTGCCAATAATGGGCAAGAGGCTGTTGATAAATTTAAAGAAAATGAGTATGAATTAATTCTTATGGATTATCAAATGCCAATAATGGATGGAGTGAAAGCCACACAAATTATAAGAGAGATAGATTCTAAAATACCAATTATTGCATTAACAGCTAATGCGATGAAAGAGGATGTCGATAAAACAAAAGAATCTGGGATGAATGAACATCTTAATAAACCAGTGATTGCTGAGCAATTATATGATACTCTTATTAAGTATATACCTAAAAAAAGAGAAGCGATTGAGATTGTTACAAATGATGATGATTACGAATTACCAGATTTAGAATATATAGATAAGGATTATGGTTTAAAATTGATACAAGGTAATCAAAAAATATATATAAAAATTCTGATTGGACTTTTAGATTATAAAAATATAAAGTTTGAAGAATTAGATGATGAAGAGTTTGCAAGAAAGATTCATACAATAAAAAGTGTCAGTGCAAATGCTGGTGCTTTACCACTTAATGAAATTATTAAAGAGATAGATACAACACATAATAAAATGTTATTACCAAAATTTTATGCAGAATTACAAAATGTAGTGGAGGAGATTGAGAATAAAATAGTAGTTATCTATGATAAAAATAATCAAATCGTAGCTAATCACGAAGAGATAACATCAACTAAAAGAGATGAATTATTTAAAAACTTAAAAGAAGCAATTCAGACAATGCAACCAAAAAACTGTGAGCCTGTAATAAAAGAGATACAAAAGTATAAACTTTTAGATGAGGATTTAGAAATATTCAATAAAGTTAAAGCTTTAATAGAAGATTTTGATTTTGATGAAGCGTTTGAGATATTATAAAAGGTATAAAATGGAAGATAAAAAAACAATTCTTGTAGTTGATGATACTAAATTAAATATAGAGATACTACTTGATTTATTAGGAGAAAAATATAATATAATCCCCTCTCTTAATGGAGAAAAAGCATTAAAAATTCTTCAAAAAAAAGATATAGATTTAATACTTTTAGATATTATGATGCCTGATATGGATGGTTATGAGGTGTGCCGAGAAATAAAAAAAGATAATAAAACAAAAGATATACCGGTAATATTTATCACTGCAAAGATTGATGAAGATAGTATTGAAAAAGCTTATGATGTTGGTGGTGTGGATTATGTTACAAAACCTTTTAGCCCAAGAGAAATTTTATCAAGGATATCGGCACATCTAGCATTATCTCAACAAAGAAATATCTTAGAAGTGATGAGAATCCAATTGCAAAAAGAGAATCTTGTTTTAAATAAAGAGATTCATGAAACTCAAAAAGAGATTATTTTTACTATGGGTTCGATTGGAGAATCAAGAAGTAAAGAGACTGGAAATCATGTAAAAAGGGTTGCTAAATATTCAGAAATATTAGCATTGAATTATGGGATGTGTGAAAAAGAAGCTTCCTTATTGAAAGAAGCTAGTCCTATGCATGATATTGGTAAAGTTGCTATCCCTGATTCTGTTTTAAATAAACCAGCTAGATTAACACAAGAAGAGTATGTAATAATGCAAGAACATGCTCAATTAGGATACGACATTTTAAAAGGCTCCAAAAGAGAACTCTTAAAGACAGCAGCCATATTAGCGTATGAACATCATGAAAAGTGGGATGGTAGTGGATATCCTCAAGGTAAAAAAGGTGAAGATATTCATATATATGGAAGAATTACAGCAATTGCAGATGTATTTGATGCTTTAGGGAGTGATAGGGTATATAAAAAAGCTTGGGATGATGAAAAAATTTTTAATTATTTTAAAGATGAAAGTGGATCTCATTTTGACCCAAATTTAATTGATATATTTTTTGACAATTTAGATGAAATACTCAAAGTTAGAGATAGTTTAGCTGATTAAAAGATAAATTTATAAGAATAAAATAACAATTTGGATATAATCGCAAAATTATTTAGAAACTACATTTAGGAATTTTATATGTGCAGTAAAACAAATACCCTTGGGGTGCAAAAAGCAAATATTGAAGGTAAAGTTTGGAGATTTGGAAAAGATATTGATACTGATTTAATTATAGCAGCTCGCTATTTAAATACATCTGTTCCAGAAGAGTTGGCTAAACATGTAATGGAAGATGCTGATCCAGAATTTGTAAACAATATGAGTAGAGGTGATGTTATAGTTGCAGGTGAAAATTTTGGTTGTGGAAGTTCTCGTGAACACGCACCAATTGCATTAAAAGCGGCAGGAGTTGCAGCTGTTATCGCACCAACATTTGCCAGAATATTTTACAGAAACTCATTTAATATGGGTCTTCCGATTTTTGAATTGCCAGAGAGTGCAGAGATAAAAGAGGGTGATGATGTAAGCATTGATATGAATGCTGGAACTATCACTAATAAAACTACAAGTAAAACATACGATTTTACTCCGATTCCTGCTTTTATGCAAGAGTTGATAGATGCAGGTGGATTAATGAACTTCGCTGCGAACGAAATTAAAGGTAAATAATGAAAAAATATAAAATAACACTTATCAAAGGTGATGGAATTGGTCCAGAGATCATAGATGAAGCTGTAAAAGTTTTAGATGCTGTAGCATCTTGTTGTGAGTTTGATTTTTCTTATGATGAAGCTTTAATGGGTGGTATCGCCTATGATGTTACAGGTGATCCTCTTCCACAAGAAACAATTACAAAATCATTATCTAGTGATGCTGTTCTTTTTGGAGCTATCGGTGGAGAAAAATGGGATAATTTACCTCGTGAAAAAAGACCAGAGAGTGGGCTTCTAAGATTCCGTAAAGAGCTTGGTGTTTATGCAAATCTTCGTCCAGCTGTTGTTTATGATGAATTAATCAACGCTTCTTCTCTTAAACCTGAGATTATCAAAGGTGTTGATATTATGGTTCTTCGTGAGCTTATTGGTGGTATCTATTTTGGTGAGCCAAAAGGTCGTACTGAAGATAAAGGCTGGAACACAATGGTTTATACTAAAGATGAAATCATCCGTATCTCTCATCATGCATTTCAAATTGCAATGAAAAGAGGTAAAAGAGTATGTTCTGTTGATAAAGCAAATGTTTTAGATGTTTCTCAACTTTGGAGAGAGACAGTTGAAGAGGTTGCAAAAGAGTATCCTGAAGTTGAACTTTCACATATGTATGTTGACAATGCTGCAATGCAACTTATCCGTGATCCAAAACAGTTTGATGTAATGCTTACGGGAAATATTTTTGGTGATATTTTAAGTGATGAAGCTTCTATGCTTTGTGGATCTATTGGTCTTTTACCATCAGCATCTGTTGGTGATAAAATAGGTGTTTATGAGCCAATTCATGGTTCTGCTCCAGATATTGCTGGTCAAGGTATTGCTAACCCTATTGCTACTATCGCTTCTGCGTCTATGATGTTAAGATATGCTCTTAGTGAAAATGCAGCTGCTGATAAAATCGATGATGCCATTAAAAAAGCTTTAAGTGAAGGTTATAGAACTGGAGATTTAGCTCAATTTGATGCTAAAGAGGTTTGTTCAACAAGTGAAATGGGTTCAATAATCGCAAACTATATCCAAAGATAACAACTAATTATAGATGCAAACACTTACTTTAGCAAATATTTATGAACTTCAAGGTCTCAAAGAGGAGGCCTTAGATATTTATAAAGATATATTAAAAAAAGATCCTTTAAATAGTGATGCAAAAATTGCTATTAGACGATTATCTGGCATGAGAAGAAAATTTTTAGGTGTAAATAATCAAATGAAAGATTTTTTTTTAAAAATGGATTCTGAAGTTGAATTCAATGAATTTGAAAGGTGGTTATTAAAATCATGGAACTAAAAGATGTTATATTATCAACATTAGCAGAGATGGAAGACCCCCCTACACACCAAGAACCTAAAATATCTGAAGCTAAAGCAAAAAAAGTTGAAGAAAAAGTTGAAGAAAAAATTATAAGTAAAGATTTGGAAAATGAAATAGTTGTAGATGATTCTAAAATAGATAGTGAACTAATATATTTAAACTCTATCAAAGAGAGATTATTAGTATTATTTGAAGGTTTTCAAGCACCGAATAACTCTAATATAGAAGCAAAGGTTGATATGACCTTAAACTATTTAGAGTATGTCTTAGCAACAATAAGCAATAGAATCGAAATACTAGAAAAAGGTGATGCTAATGAGCGCATATAGAGTACTAATTGATGCTAATGATCAAAAAGGGATAGTTCATAATGTTTCTAGTATCTTTTATAAATATAATTTAAATATACTCTCAAATAATGAATTTGTTGATAAAGATAATAATAAATTTTTTATGAGAAGTGTTGTTGATGGTGATGTTAATTTATATGATTTAAAAAAAGAGATTATTAATATTTTACCACAAGATTCTAGTGTTGAAGTTATAGAGCCAAAAAAGAAAAATATAATACTTATGGTTACAAAAGAGATGCATGCCTTAGGTGATATCCTAATTCGTCATGAAGCTGGTGAGTTAGAAGCTAATATTTTAGCAGTTATATCTAATTATGATAAGCTAGAATCATTGGTTACTAAATTTGATATCCCATATATAACTATCTCTCATGAAAATTGTGAACGCGAAGATCATGAAGATAAAATAATTAATTGTATTGATAGCTATAAAGATGTAGACTATATAGTGTTAGCAAAATATATGAGAATTTTGACTCCTAAATTTGTAGAAACATATGAAGATAAAATTATAAACATTCACCACTCTTTTTTACCTGCATTTATAGGTGCAAATCCTTATAAACAAGCTTATGATAGAGGTGTGAAAATTATAGGGGCAACAGCACATTTTGTTAACAATAATCTTGATGAAGGTCCCATTATCTCTCAAGAGGTTATACATATTGATCATGCTTATAGTTGGAGAGATATGCAACGCTCAGGAAAAGATGTTGAAAAAGTAGTTCTTTCTCGTGCCTTAAAACTTGCTCTTGAAGATAGAATCTTTGTTTATGCAAACAAAACAGTAATATTTTAAAATAGTTTAATGGAGATAATTTGTTTAATTTAGTTTTAGTTCATCCACAAATCCCAAATAACACAGGTGCTATTGGCAGATTGTGTGTAAATGCTGGTGCTTCACTTCACCTTATAAAACCGATAGCTTTTGATATAGATGAAAAAGCTGTAAGAAGGGCAGGGCTTGACTACTGGGATAAATTAGATCTTCATGTATGGGAATCTCTTGATGAGTTTTTTGAAAAAAATAAAATTACAGATAATGCTTATTTTGCAACTACTAAAACAGATAAACCATATTTTAATGCTCCATTTAAAGAGGGTGATTTTATATTTTTTGGTAGTGAAACAGCAGGGATACCTGAAGAGACTTTAAATAGCTATAAAGAGCAAAATATCACTATTCCAATGACTAAAGATGGAAGAAGTTTAAATTTAGCAATAAGCACTGGTATAGTTTTATATGATGCTATTCGACAAAACTATACACAATTCAAGGAAATCAGATGAATCCTATTATTGATGGGATTATGATTTTTCTTTTTATCCTTTTTATGGTATTTATTTTTGGTGGTTACCATAAAAATAAATCTTCTGCTAGAGAGGAACAATTTAGATTAGATGAACTTAAAAAAAAGAAAGAGGGTGAAAATTCCTAAAGAATTTCATTAGCCCACTCTTCTAATTTATCTTCAAGCATATCAAAAAAATCTTTTATTGTTTTTAACATTAATAATTACCTCCGTATCTTCATTAATTATTATAATATTACCCACTATATTGATATTTAATAAAATATATGGCAAAATGCCATTATTATTTTGACTTTATGACAAAAAGACATTATAATTTGATTATTAAGTATGAAAGAGGTTTATTATGAATAAATTTACAGTAATTGTTGAAGAGATAAAAAATATAGTGTCTGCTGATTTTAGTGGTAAAAGAATATTTGATAAAGATATTGCAGATATTTTAGGTATATCTCAAATGAATTTTGCAACGATGAAAAAAAGAGACAAGATTCCATTTACAGAGTTGTTGGACTTTTGTGCACTAAAATCTATATCTATAAATTGGTTACTATATGGTCAATCACCAGAGAGTTTAGTAGAGGCTACAAATAAATTTTATATGATTAAATATTTTAATGATGTAAATGCATCAGCTGGTGGTGGCTCAGATATAGAAAATGAAAATATAGAGGAGTTGAAAATTCCACAGCAATTTATAACAATGCTTGGTGGAGAAAATCAATTGAAAAATATAGAAGCTATTAATGTTTCTGGTGATTCTATGGAGCCAACCTTTAGTTATAACGATATTATTTTTATAAATAGAGCTAAAACAGATCTTCACAGTGGAGGAATCTTTACTATTAGAACTGAGGGTGGACTTTTTATAAAAAGAATCGAAAAAAGGATAGATGGAAAAATTGATATTATTTCTGATAATCAAGTTTATTCTACACAAACTTTAAATATTGATGAGATAGAAGTTGTTGGTAGAGTAGTTAGTAAATTTGGTGATGTTTAAAAGTTTTAAATAGAGGTGGTACCAGCGGCCGGACTCGAACCGGCACGCCCATAAGGCGGGGGATTTTGAATCCCCTAAGTCTACCATTCCATCACGCTGGCATTTGTAATCGACATAGTAATCAAATATAACTTAAAAGTAGATTGAGAGATATTAAAATCTCAATCTACAAAATAATTTAGTGAAGATCAGCATTAAGTTTAATCTCTCTAATTGAACGAGAAGCTGTAATCTCACCTGTTAAAGAGTTTTGTCTAAAATGAAGACCACTGAAAAAAGATAATTGTTTTCCTTTGAAAATTTCACCTTCCATATTAGCATTTGTATTGACTTCCATTATTTTTTTAAGTTCTGCTGGATAAATACCAATTTTTGTACCTTCAAGAATTGCTAAACCTGCATCAATAATACAAGCATCACCTAATGGGATACCACAAGTGGAGTTTGCACCTAAAAGACAATTTTTACCAATGCTAATTGGATTACCATCAGTTCCACTTAAAACACCAAGTATTGAAGCACCACCACCAACATCAGAACCATCACCAACGATAGCTGAAGAGGAGATTCTACCCTCAACCATCACCGAACCTGTTGTTCCAGCGTTAAAGTTGATGTAAGAAGCACCAGGCATTACAGTTGTTCCACCAGCTAACTGTGCTCCAAATCTTACTTTTGAAGTCTCTAAGATTCTAGTATTATCTTGAGGGATAATATGTTGTAAGAATCTTGGGAACTTATCAACAAAGTCGATATGTGGATATTCATTTGCTAATTTTAGTTCAATCTCAAACTCTCGTAGATAATCAAGTTCTATTGGCTGACCATTTGACCAAGCAACATTTGGTAATGCGCCAAATGCACCATTTAAGTTAATATCTCTTAATGGCACTTTAGCTTGTGAAATTGCATATAGTTTTAAATATGCTGCTTCAACACTCGCAACTGGAGCATCATCAAAAATAAATGTAACTTTAAATTCACCATCTAATGAACCACTAGTGATCATTTGAGAATAAAGTGCTGAGATAACTTGAATATTTTTATGTGCATCGCCAAAAGCTTCATCTGAATATGGAGTAAAAGCATTTAAACAGCTCTTTAAAAAATCTATATTAACATTACATACAACTTCAGTTTGAGTAAAATCAATCTCTACACCTTGCTCTGCTAATGCTCTAACAAAAATAGCAGCACTACCAAAGTTCTCATCCCAATTAATTAATGGGTAAGTAGCTTGAAGAGATTTATCTACATTTAACTGTCCTAAATCTACTCTTGCAATACCAAATGCTAAAGGATCTCTGTATCCAGTAGTTGTTGATTTAATATCTTCTATTAGTGCTTTAAAAGCATCTGTTGTTTGAATAATTTCCATGAATTCTCGCTTAAATAATTTATTGATGAGATTATACTTAAAAAATACTAATGATTTTTTATATATACTGTTGTTATAGAACTTAAAATTTACATATAAAGAGAACTTACTATGAATACTTGGCTAGAAATTTTAAAAAATGATGATTATTTAAAAGCTATGAGATATATTAAAGATGGGGCAGATGTTAATGAAGCAAACGAAAATGGTGAAACTGTACTAGCTTTAGCACTTAGATATAAATGTGACATTGAATTAATAATGTATATTATCAACAATGGTGCAGATATTTTTGATTATGATGATGAGGGTGTTAGTATATTTGATATGGCAGTTACTTATGATAATATCGAGATAGTTAAATATTTAATAGAAAAAGGTGTTGATGTAAATCAAACATACAGAAGAAGCCGGTTTACATCTTTAATGGCTGCTGCTTGCTATGGAAGAGTTGAAATTGCTAAATTGTTGCTAGATAATGGGGCTGATCAAAATGTGGTAGATTCGAAAGGATTTAATGCAATCGATTTTGCAAGGAAAATGAATAAAAAATCGATTTTAGAGATCTTAGACTACGATAAAGATAGTCCAAGAAATACGAATTATGCTAGATAAATACCTTTATTCAAAAAATTTACCCTGATTTTCATTATCGAGAGGTTTTCTTTTTTCTTTAACTAACCACTCTTGTAAAAGTGATTCTATCACTTTACTTAAACTCATTTTATATCTAGTTCTTGAGTATTTCATAGAATCATCCCAAGTTTCTCTATCTATAAGTAAGCTTCTTGTCACTTCATTTTTTGGTTTCATTCAAATACACTCTCTGTTAAATAGTTTACTATATAGTAAACTATTTTATCTTTCTATCTACTTAATATTTTGTAAATATTTACTCATAAAGCGAACACCTGCACCTGTTCCACCATATACATTACAATCCCATGGACTCTCTGTATAAGCCGAACCTGCTATATCAAAATGTAACCATTTTTCTTTATTCTCATCTTTAATAAAATTATCTAAAAACATTCCGGCAGTAATTGCTCCCCCATAAGGTTTTGAAGCTACATTTGATATGTCTGCTATCTCACTTTTAAGAAGTTTTTTAAGATGCTTATTGAAAGGTAGAGTAGCAGTAAATTCACCAGAATTACTACCAACTTTTAAGAAATCGTGTTTTAATTTTTTTGAATTTCCCATAATTCCCGTTGTATATGAACCAAGAGCAACCATACAAGCACCAGTAAGTGTAGCAAAATCAAAAATATAATCAGCTTTTACACTATCTTGAGCATAACTTAAAACATCTGCTAAAACTAAACGACCCTCTGCATCAGTATTTCTGACCTCAATTGTTTTCCCACTTCTTGACACTAAAACATCATCAGGTTTATACGCATCACCACCAACCATATTTTCAACTGCACCAACAAATACATGAACTTCTACATCTAATTTTAATTCACTCACCGCTTTAATCATACCTAAAACAGCACATCCACCAGCTTTATCCATTTTCATTGTAACCATTGAAGTAGCTGGTTTTAAACTAAGTCCACCACTATCATAAGTTAAGCCTTTACCAACTAAAGAGATTATTTTCTTTGGATTAGTTGGTTTATATGCTAAATGGATCAATTTACTCTCATGTATAGAAGCACGACCTACTGCTAGCATCGCATTCATCTTTTCATTTTTTAATTCATTTTCACCTAAAATATTACACTCTAAAGAGTTCTCTTTTGCAAGTTTTTCGGCTAAATGAACAAAAGTTTCAGGGTTTAAATCATGTGGAATAGTGTTTACAATATCACGCGTAAAACATGTTGCATTAGCAATGATTATTGCCTCTTTAAAAGTAATCTCCATCTCTTGAAAATCATCTGCTGTAGATGTTAAAGTAATATTTTGAAATGATTCTTCTTTTGGTTTTGATTTATATACATTATATTCATATCCACCTAGGATTATCCCCTCTATTAAGCCAGAAATAGTTGATTGACAAATTAGATTAGATTTCGCGCTCTTATAGTTAGATGATTTTAGTGCTTTTATCATACTTACACTAGCACCTCTAATATCGTCATTTTCTTTAGTTTCACATCCACAAAATAAGATTCTTTTTTCATGTAAAAAACATACAGAATCTTGTTCTGCTTTAAAACCTGCAAAATCTAAAATCTCTTTATAGTTATGTAAAGCAAGTTCATCAGAAGTTAAAAATTCTACCTCTATATCTGATTCAATCTCAGATATATTTTTATTTAATAGTTCAATATTCATTTTTAGTCCATAATTGTAATTTTGTGATGAGATAATATCTAAAATTCTTTTAATACTCTATACATTTTCTTTTCGTATAGAGGTAGCAGTTAAAAAAATATACTCTTTACCTGTAAGTGTAACTCTAAATTTTTTCTGTTGAAGATATTTTTTACAAAATATTGTATCTTTATAGAGTAAGGAACTCTCAGGAAATGGATAGTGTTTTACTCTTGCTCCATAAATCATCTCCCCATCAATCCACCTACAATTTGGGAATCCAAGTATCATAGCACCATCAGTTTTAAGTTGATTTTGAACAATTGACATAAACAGTGGATTAAACTCTAAGTTTGTACTTTGTAGAGTTCCTATACTGATGATTAAATCAAATCTACCTAAATTTAAAGATTCTAAATCATTAACATCATGAGTATAAAAGGTGATATTTTTAGATTCTATAAATTTTGATTTAGCTTCTAAAATTGCAGAAGGGCAATAATCTATTCCAACAAGTTCTAAATTTTTAAAATTTGAAGCATACTGTTGTATAAGTTCAAATTCATCGCCACTATTTACCCCGAGATTTAGGATTCTAACTCTTTTGTTTATATTGACATTTTGTAGAGCTTGTTTATAGTAATGTAAAAAACTAGGTTCTTCATTTTTATGAATCTGAGAAAAGATAGATTCTACACCATATTTTTCCTCTTTATCTATATCAGATTTATGAAAACTTACATCCTCATTCAATTTCTCAAATCTTATAATTATTGTTTGAGGAGTTGATACTAAGGGGGTGAGCATTTTACAATAAAGTAATTGAGCTAAATCTAGCCAAGCTTTATAACCTCTATAGATATATTTTTCATTTTCAACTGTTAGAACTGTACCAGCATATTGAGATGTGACTATATCTGGATTTAAAACCTCAAACTCCAATACCCCTTTTGGTTTTAAAGATTTTATCTCTTTTTCTAAAATATTTATTATTTCAAACATTGTTTGTATAGTGAAATTTTTCATTCTTGAATTATACAATATTTTAAATATAAGATGTAGTATCAAAGTAAATTTTAACTACATTTTTTATATACTTTCAAAATTATTCTAACTTAGAAAGGGAAGATATTTGAAGTCTTATCAAAATTTAGTATTGCTTCAAAATCTTTACCGTCTAAAGGCACTAGGGTTTGATTATATAGATTCGTTTACTATAAATATAGATGACACTTATATCGAACCAAGAACTTTACAAGAGTTAAAACAAAATATTGCTACATGCCATCTGTGTGACTTAAGCAAATCAAGACAACAAGCTATGAGTGGTGTTGGAAATTCTAAAGCTAAAGTGATGATAATAGATTTTTCTGTTTCTCAAAGTGATGATTCTGCCAATGATTATTATGGTGGGAGAAGTGGTGAAAGTTTAAGAAGAATGATAGAAAATGTTTTAGAGTTAAAAGTTGAAGATGTTTATTTTACACATGCAATAAAATGTAAACCTTTAAACTCTAATACTCCATCGTCATCCGAATGGAACTCATGTAAACCCTACCTATTTTCACAAATAGAGTTTGTTCAACCAGATATAATTGTCACTTTAGGCAAAGATGCTTATTTTAAAGTAACAGGGGAAAGTGACAACTTTGAAAATGTTAGAGGTCATGTTATTGACTTTAAAAAATACAAATTAATACCAATTTATCATCCTCAGCATCTTTTAAGAAATCCTGAGCAGAAAAAAACAGTACTAAATGATTTAAAAACTATAAAGAGTTGCTTATGAAACAAATAATTTTAATCTTCTTACTTTTACCCTTTTACTTAAATGGACAAAGTCATCTTATATCAAATATACCTCTTCCTAAGAGTTATGTAATGAATCTTGACCCATACCCATGTGATGAAGTTTGTATGCAAGAATATCTTGATAATGGGATGATATTTTCTTTCCTTTCCCATGCAGATTCACAATTAGAAAATTGTGAACATAATGATGTTAGAATGATTAATATTTCAATACTAAACTTAGGTTCTACACAATTTACTAATAAACTTAAAATTGCTATGTTATTGCCATATAAAAAGATTGGTAGATATGCTTCATCAACTATAAATGCTGCATTTGCCTATCTTATAACCAAGAATCATTCATTTGAATTAAAAACCTATAAAATTGAGAATGAAAATCATGAAGATATAGTTGAAGCATTAAATAATATAGAATCAGATGGGTTTAACTATATTATAGCTCCATTTACAATAACTGGTGCTACTGTTGTAGCTGAGATAAACCCTAATATAAATATATACTTTCCAACTATACACAAAAAAAATATGAATCTAACTACACCATACCTTTATTATGGAGCAATAGATTATGAAGCACAAAGTGATTTACTTTTAAAAGAGGCTGTTTCTCCATTGGTTATTTTTAATGACAAATCATCAATCGGCAAAAAATTAAGTAGTTATCAAGAAGATAAATTTAAAAACACAACAATGCTAATAGATGAAAATTCAACATTAGATTCTTTAGATTCTTTTTCAATTAATGAGATAGAAAATAGAAGAATATTAGATATTAACAGAAGTGTTATTAATTTTTCTATACCTAGAAGAACAACAAATTTAGAATCTAAATTAAAAGAGAATCTAGATATTAATGATGGATCATTTTTTATAAATACACCTGTTGTAAAAACTGGTATGATTATGTCTCAATTAACTCTATATGATACAAACACTACAAATATTCTATCAACTCAAATTAACTATGATCCACTTTTACTCTCTATGACGCAATATGATGATAGAAAAAAAATGATTATAGCAAACTCAATAACTAAACATCATAACATTTTAATAGATGCAAATTCACTATTGGGCAATGATATTGTGTATGATTGGATCAACTATACAACAACTGTAGGTACAGATTACTTTTTCAATCTTATTACAAATGAGAGTCGAGAGTATAATATTTTAGTAGAAGAGAACCAAATGATGCATGAGATAGAACTTTTACAACCTGTTAAATCTAGATTTATAAAACATATAACACCACTAGAAAAGTGATAACAACAACTCTCTAGTTTGTGCATCAATTTTTTTAGCTCTTCCCTCAAAAGAGATATATGCTAAGGTTATACCCATCTCAAATATTTTTAAATCATCTTTATAAATTGTTTGTTTTATTATAAATGAAGCATTTTTCATCTCTATCAACTCAGATTTTACATCAATAATTTCTCCAAGTTTTGCACTAGAAAAATAATCAGCAGTAAGTTTTCTTGCTACAAAATGTCCATTTTCTAAAACAGGGGTTAAACCTTTTTTAAAAAAAACATCACTTCTTGCTCGTTCACAAAAATTCAAATAATTTGAGTGATAAACTACACCACCCATATCTGTATCTTCATAATAAATCTGTATTTTCATCTCTCTAGTACCTTTAAAAATATTTTTTTGTAATTGTAACCTATATTTTATATTTTCTAACCTTATTTTTACACAAACTTTGGTATCCTAGCGCCAAATAATTAATAGGTTTTTAAATATATGAAAGTAGTAACTGGTGTAGTTGGAAATGATATTCATGTTGTTGCAAATAGACTTATAGAACTCTCGCTTAATGCTAGAGGTTTTGAGGTCTTCAATCTAGGTGTAAACACATATCTAGAGGAATTTTTTGATGCAGTTGTTGAGACTGATGCTGATGTTTTACTTATCTCTTCACTCAATGGTGAAGCTGAGGGTTGGGCTAGGGAGGTTAAACTTCTTAAATCAAAATACAAAACACTTGATAATCTGACTCTTGTTATTGGTGGGAATCTTGTAGTTGGTACTGCTCTAGCACAAGAGATAGTTCCAAGATATAAAAACTATGGTTTTGATTTGGTTTTTCATCAAGTTGATCTCAATACCGGTCTTGATACACTAGAAACTTACTTGAAAGAGAGAAATATATAATGAGCTTACTACAAGAAGAGAGAGAGATAATTCTCAGTAATGAGTTTGTAGATAACTTTGATTTTGCAGAGGTTGAAGAGTTTGTAAGAGGTGCTGATAAAGAGCTTTTTATATCGCATCATTTCGCTCAAAAGAAAAAAAAGATGCTTGTTCAGCCTCGTGGTGGATTTCCAACTTATGAGAAGCAATTTGCATTAAATGAATTTTTTGTAAATGCTGATGTAGATGTTCTCCCTTTAACGATAGATTCTAACACTAGACTCAATGATTATGCAACAGCTAAAAAGATGCTTCGTTTGAGTGAGGAGAGTGGCAATGATATGCTTAACGGTTATCCACTTGTAAATCATGGTTATAGAACGACAAGAAAGATGATAACTCATTTTAATAAGCCTGTAAGTTTAAGACACGGAACTCCAGATGCTAGACTTCTCATAGAGACTGCTATCGCTTCTGGGATTTTTGAGATAGAGGGTGGACCTATTACCTACCTTCTACCATACTCGAAAAACTTCCCACTTGATAAGGCATTTCTATATTGGAAATATGTTGAAAAAGTGTGTGCTAACTATTCAAAACTTAATATGCCTATCAATAGAGAATCGTTTGGTCCACTTACTGCGACTTTAGTTCCACCTGCTATTACGATAGTGATTCAACTTTTAGAGATGTTGCTATCATTAGAGGAGGGTGTTAAATCATTTTCAGTCTCTTTCTCACAAACTGGATCAATGAATCAAGATATTGTGATGGGTGCTGTTATTAAAAAAATGGCTAAGTTTTATGCCCAGAAAATCAACTGTGGTGATGCTACCATAAACCTTGTGTACCACCAATGGATGGGAGCCTTCCCAACAAACAAAGATTTTGCAGAGCAACTTATAAATATGTCAACAGTTATCGCTTCTATGGTTGGAGCTGATAAAATTATTACAAAAACAAGAGAGGAAGCTTCAGGGATTCCAACAAAAGAGGCAAATGCAAAAACAGTTGCTTCAACTCAATATACTCTTGGAATCTTAAACGGTTTACCAAATATTGTTGATGAAGAGGAGGAGGAGAATCTTACTCTTGAGGTAAAAGCTATTATGGAGGCAGTTTTCAATAATGAAGCTGACACTCTTTGGAGAAAGGTTTTTAACTCTATTAAAAATGGAACTATTGATGTCCCTTTTTCTCCACATATTATAAATCATAATGAGATGATTACAGTTCGTGATGCGAATAAAAATATAAGAATCATCAAAAGAGGAAATGTGCCGATTCCTGACAGATGTTTTGAGTATGAAAAATCAAAATGTGATTTAACAAAAGATACAACAAGTATAGTAAACGATATTATCCACGATATAGGGATTATGCAATGAAAAATAAACTACTTATAGATGTAGGAAGTACCTATTTTAAAGTATCAACTGATACTAAAATAGAGCAACATTTTAGAGATTTCAACAAAGATATAATTGATGATTTGACTTATAAATGTGGTGAGACGATTCATAGTTTTGATAAAGAAAATGTATATATCTGCTCATCTGCAAATGGTGGATTAAGCACTCTAATTATAGGTATTACAGATTCTTTCTCACTTAAATATGCTAAAAATATTGCTTTTAACTCAGGTATAAATATTATAGAGAGTGTTATCTATCAAAACATAGAGGATTACTCGATTCCTAGTGATTTGATAGATGTTGTGATAGTTGTTGGTGGGATAGATTCTACATCAAATATATTTGGAGATTCACTATATAGTTATCTATATAACCTTAACTACTCGAATATAGTATATGTGGGTAGTGATAAAGATACAACTACGCTTAAAGAAAAAATAGAGAATCTTGTTGTACTTCCAAATATTATAGATAATAAACTCCATATTGTAGAGGAGAATCTAAAAGAGTACCTTACAAATCTTTATCAAGCTGATATAGTTGGAAAAGAGGATATAAAATCTTTATATGAGATAACATCAAATCAAATCTATTCAACTCCATATATAGTAAACAAAACTTTACCTTTAATAGATACGAATTTTTCTGTTGTTGACCCTTTTATACTAATAGATATTGGTGGAGCAACAACTGATATACACTACTCAAAAGATTTAGTGGATGAAAATATTGTTACTCAAAATGAGTATGATAGGTTGGTTTTTAAAAAATTGGGTGTATTTAAGTCAAAAGAATCTCTCATTTTTACGGCTCAGAATAATGAATTTGTATATGAACTTTTAACTCATCTAAAAGTTACAGAAAATATTTTTGAAGAGAATACAGACAAATCCCTAAGAATCTTAATGCAATTAGCGATATTTTTAGTTCTTTGTAAAATGTCTCACTACAAACAATCGTATATAAATTTAAAACTTTTATCAATCAACTCCATTGTTCTAACAGGTGGAATCACAAAAGTTTTATCTGATGAAGAGGTTGAAGATATTATCTCTTTTTTCTATACTAAAATACTAAACTCAAAACATAATCCATCTATTGTAATGGATAGAAATTATGACATTTGGACACTTGGGATAAAAAATTTAAAGGATTAGTGATGTCAATAAATTGTATTAGAACACTCATTGAAGATTCTGCCTTAACTCATGCAGACAAAAAAGCCTTAGTTTTTAATCATCAAAGCATCACTTATGGTGAACTATTTACTAAAGTTAATCAAGTTGCATACTATTTAAGAGAGTTGGATTTACCTAAAGAATCTAGAATTGGAATCTACTCCAACAAAGGTATTGAACAAGTTATTGCAATTTTGGCAATTTTATCTACTGAGTATATACTTGTTCCACTCACAAAACTTTTAAAATCTGAACAAGTTGAGTACATTATAAATGACTGTGATATTAAATGTATTATCACTGATAAACTAAAACTTGAAAATATAGAAGAGGTAAATTTTGATGGTCAAATTATCTCTTATGAAACAAAATCAAAAGAAATTCCTTCATTTGAGGAGATATATAAGTATTATAATAAACCTTACGACTGTGAAATAAGTGGTCACTCAAATGCTGTTATCACTTACTCATTTGGAGTTAGTGGAACTCCAAAAGGGGTAGTTATCTCGCACAGGAATCTTATAAATTCTGCTCGTGTTGTTTCTCAGTATCTTAAACTAAGTGAAGAAGATGTAATTTCAGGTTTACTGATATTTAATCTAGATTATGGATTGAATCAGATTTTTTCATCATTATATAAAAGAAGTACTTTAGCACTTCATAGATTTATACTTCCAGAAGATTTTTTAAATCATCTCATAAATGACAAAGTAACAGTAATCCCTTTAATGCCTATAAATATTACACAAATATTTGATGAAGATATGCATAGAATCCCAAGTGCTGAGCTTTTTGCAAATGTGAAAACCATAACATCATCAGGTGGTAAGATTACAAAAAAAATGATAGATGATTGCAAAAAACTTTTTAACAATGCTTCATTTTTCTCAATGCATGGCTTAACTGAAGCTTTCCGTTCAACATATTTAGATCCAAAACAAATTGAGATTAGACCAGATTCTATAGGAAAAGCGATTCCAGATGTTGAACTTTATGTTATAAATAAAGATGGAAAAGAGTGTAAACCTAGAGAAGTAGGGGAGTTGATTCATAGAGGTGGATATATCTATCGGGGCTTTTGGAATGCACCCGAACAAAATGAGCAAAGATTTAAATCGATTCAGATTCTTAAAGATGTAATAAATTTAGAGGGGCAACTTGTTGATGAGATAGTTGTAGCTTCTGGGGATTATGTTTATAAAGATGAAGAGGGGTATCTCTATTTTGTTTCAAGAGAAGATGATATGATAAAAACAAGAGGCTTTCGTGTTTCACCATTTGAGATAGAATCTGTTGTAGCTAAAAATATATCTCAAATAGATTCTTGTGCTATTTTTTCAGTAGAAAATGAAAAAATAGAGGAGGAGATAATTATGGTGTATAGTGCAAAAAGTGAAGTACCTAAAAATGAGATTCTTTTTGAGCTAAAAAAACATCTAGCTTCTTTTATGATTCCAAGTAAAATTATATTTAAAAAATCACTTCCTTTAATTCAGAGTGATAAAAATAAGATTAATAAAGATGAACTTAAAAGAGAATTTAGCACATTATAGTTTTAAAAATCTAAAGTTAGTTGAGTTTGTTTGATAATAGGTTTGCATACAACTGATTTATCAACACCAACTATAAGTGCAAAATTAAAAAAGTTATTTTTTAAAATATTTATAATCTCATCTTCATTATCATATCTATAAACTTTATTATTATATTCAGTTTTATATCTAGATGGCAATATATATATAATTTCAGACCAACTAGCTTTATCATTTAAATAATCTATTTCTGATTCTATAAATTCCTCATTTGATTCAAATATAAGAACTTTATCTGTTGTTCCAAACTCCTTAATCTCAAAACTATTATTTACAAAAGTTACCTCAAAATTATTTGTAGGATTAAATTTTTTTAATCTAAAATTTATCTTCAGTTTTTTATATAAGCCTAATAGGTCTTCAAGATAAGGGATAAAAAATGGTGATAATTGTTGTCTTTCATAAAATATTTTTTCATATATAAATGATGTTTCAAAAAGTGTATGCTCTTTTAATATTATCTGTGTTTTAGATATTTTAGGCAGTTCGTTAATATTTGTAAATATATCCTCATCAGATAGGGCAGGGGAGAAAAGTATAGTTGAACTATCTTCAAGATTCAACAACTGTTTATAAATAGATTTTATTTCACCACTAATAATAACAAATTTTTGTTCTGTAATAGTTTGTAGAGCAAGCTTTAAAACTATCTCATTACAACTATATGCTAAGATATTTTTTTCAACTAATTTAAAACGCAAAACTCTTTTTAATGAATTCTCACAATTATTTACTTTTATCCATGCGATTTCATTATCAGTTATTTGTGTTGGCTTATCAAAGACAATACCATAAGCACCATTAAATATTGCATCCTCTATCATCTCTTCATCAAAGGCTATAAAAAGATCACCTCTTTTTATAGCCTTTGAATCAAAAACAATATTTTCGAATATTTTTACAAATGGATCATTTACAAGGCGCCCATGTGTAAGTGCAAGGATATTTTCAAGTCTCATCCAATCGGTGTACCAGCTTTTTTAGGTTTTTCTGGTCTTACTAAACATAAACCATCTTCATCTTTAGCTGCTAAAAGCATCCCCTCAGAAATTATACCCATAAGTTTTGCAGGTTTTAAATTTGCTACAACACAAACTTGAGTTCCAAGTAAAGATTCAGCACTATAAAATTCTTTGATTCCAGCAACAACTTGTCTAGGAGATTCATCACCAACATCAACTTGAAGTTTTAAAAGTTTTTTACTTTTTGGAACCTCTTGTGCCTCTACAACAGTTCCAATTTTAAGAGATGTTTCAAAGAATTGCCCAATCTCTATAAGATTATCTTGCTCTTTTACATCAGCTTTTTTATTCTCCTCTTTTTTAGAAGGATTTGGTTCTGCTTTTGGAGCTTCAGCCATCAACGGCTCTTCAACACGAGGAAAAAGTGGTGGAACTTTTTTAATTGTAAAAGATTTTAATAATTTTTTATTAACAATAAAATCATTGTAACTTTCATTATCAATCTTAAAACTTAGTGCATCTGCAATAGTGCCTGTTGTTTTTGGCATAATAGGACTTAGCATTATAGAAGCTTTTGCTAAAATATTTGCAACTAATGCAACAGTTGCAAGTGCTTCATCTTTTTTATCCTCTTTCATTTTAGCCCATGGAGCATACTCTTCTATCGCTTTATTTCCAATTGAAAATAGTTTCCATAACTCTTCTAAATATCTGTGTGTTTGCATATTTTGCATAAATTCATCAAGGTTAGCAAGGGCTTCATTCATAGAATCTAACTCTTTTAAGTGATATTTTTCTACATCTATACTATCTATCTCAAAACCACTATATTTTCCACTCATACCAATGATACGATTTAAAAGATTCCCTAAATCATTACTAAGTTCAGAGTTGATTCTATCTATAAATGCTCTTTGAGAAAAATCACCATCTTGACCAAAAGGAACTTCTCTTAACATAAAGTATCTAAGATTTTCAACTCCATATGCATCTGCAACCTCTTTTGGGGCTATTACATTTCCTTTAGATTTAGACATTTTTTCACCATCCCTTGTCCACCAACCATGAACACCAATATGTTTTGGAAGTGGCATATCAAGACTCATCAAAAATGCTGGCCAATATATTGCATGGAATCTTAAAATATCTTTACCAATTAGATGCATACTCGCAGGCCAATAGTTCATATCAGCATCATCTTTTCCATAACCTAAAGCTGTAACATAATTCATAAGTGCATCAAGCCAAACATACATAACATGCTTATCATCATCTAATGATTCTGGTATTTGTACACCCCATTTAAAAGATGTTCTAGTTACAGAAAGATCACGAAGTCCGCCTTTAACAAAGTTTATAACCTCATTTGCACGAGAACGGGGGAGTATAAAATCTGGATTGTCTTCATATAGTTTTAAAAGTCTATCTTCATATTTTGAGAGTTTAAAAAAGTAACTTTCCTCTTTTACAACACTTGTAGTTCTCCCACAATCAGGACAAAACTCACCATCAATAAGTTGAGTCTCCGGAAAAAAAGTTTCACAACTTACACAATAATGACCTTCATAAAAATCTTTGTAAACATCACCCTTTGCATACATCACTTCAAAAGCTTTTTGAACACCTAATTTATGGTCTTTATCTGTTGTTCTGATAAATTTGTCATAACTAATATCAAAATCTTCCCAAAGATTTTTAAATGTAGCACTAATCTCATCTGCAAACTCTTGAGTAGGCTTACCATTTTTTTGTGCAGATTCTTCAATCTTTTGACCATGTTCATCAGTTCCAGTTAAGAAGTAAGTCTCATTACCTTTTAATCTTTCGTATCTAGCTAAAGTATCAGCAATAAAAGTTGTGTAGGCATGTCCTATATGAGCTTCGCCATTTACATAGTATATAGGTGTTGTTATATATTTGTTCATTAAAAATTATTCCTTAATTTTTTTCATAAATTGTATTAAAACTCGAATCCACCAGTTTCGCCTTTTGACATACTGTTATAAACGGATTTAATATAGTCAGTTCTAAGTTCACATTCTAAATATTGTTCGCATAAGCTACAACTTTTTAAATTTTTATCTTGCTGACATTTTTGTAATTTAAGAATCATCTCATCAAGATGTCTCTCAAACTTATCTAACTCTTTATTAACAGTTTGTTGCATAAACTTCTTTTACTCTAGCTATCTCATACTTAGAACCAAAAAAACATGGAGCAGTATCGTGAATATGTGCAAATGGAAGACTCATTAAATCATTTTTGCCATCTATAGCATCACCACCAGATTTTTGATAGATAAATGCAAAAGGAAAAACTTCAAATAATTTGCGAAGTTTACCCTCTGGTTTGTCAGAAGTTTTTGGGTAAGAAAACAGTCCTCCACCTTTTAATAGAATCTGGTGTAGATCAGGAACCATTCCACCGGAGTATCTCAAACGATAACCCTCAGCAAAAAAACTATCTACCATCTCTTTATGGTAAGGTTCCCAGTTTTGTTGTGTTCCTCCAGGAGCATTTAATTTCCCTTTTTCATTTAAACGAATCTCTTTAACAAATTCAAACTCATCAGCCTGAAGAAGATAAAGTTTTGTTTTATTCTCTGCAAAAACCATCTCAACTCTTGGGCCATAAACTATGTAACATGATGCTACCATATTTTCAGCTCCAAAACCATTTTCATAGATTCCAAATATAGAACCAACGCTAAGATTTACATCAACCAAAGATGAACCATCTAGTGGATCATAAGCTATAAAATATTTAGAATCTTTACGAAATACCTCTTCATGCTCCTTCTCTTCACTTGCAATTGTATTAACAGAAAGAACACTTGAAAACTCCTCTTCAATAATCATATCACACTGAATATCTAACTGAAGCTGTGTCTCTCCAGAACTATTTTCTTGTTGTGAATACCCTATATCTTTAACATCTATAGCCGTTTTAATTCTTATTGCACTTCTTTGAATTGCATCAAATATATCTCTCATCTATACTTCCTTAGCATTTTTTAATATCCATGAAATAATTTCATTGGGGTTGTTTAAATCTAATATTTCTACATCATTCGATACACTGTAATCACTCATATTAATAGTGTCATCAATTGCTAATGCATCCATATATGGGAAATAATCACTATCTAAAGAGTTCCTAAAAACACTTATACGGGGCAGGGGTAGATTTTTCAAGCCCTCTACAAGTAAAATATCAAATTTATCAAAAAGTCTAATCATCTCATCTAAATCTTTATTTTTTTTAGAAAAATAAGTTGTTCTATTTGGAGATGTAACAATAACTTCTGCTCCTGTATCTGAGAACTTGTAACTATCTTTCCCTGCAACATCGAACCTAGCTTTATCACCAGGATCATGTTTGATAATTGCAACCCTCTTTTTATGCTCATTAATTAGTTTTCTAGCTACCTTCAATATAATAGTAGTTTTGCCACTATTTGATGGTCCAGTAAAAGCAACTGCCAGTCTTTTATTCAAAATATATCTCTGTATTAAAATTTAGTAGATTATACAAAATACTCATTAAAAAGCATATTAATAAGATATAATTCTTTTAACTATTTATAGGAATTATAATGAAATATATTTTCTCACTATTGATAATAATGTTTGTTCCGCAAAAATACCTTTACACAATTTAGTATAAGCCAAAAACAATAGTTGACTATGTTCTAGTAAAAAGTATAGAAATTAAAAAATAAGAAGGTGTATTACTATAATATATGTTAGTGAAATTCAGGATGAAAACTTTTATATAAAGATTTACTTGTAATTTATAAAAAAGAAAAGTTATAAAACTTCTCTTTTTCATTTTATAAAGATTTTAAAAGTGTTGTAATTATTACAGTTAACACTTGAAGAAATATTATAATTATTAATGGTGCTAAATCCAAACCATTAAAATCTGTTTTAATATATTTTCTTACCAGAGAGTAGGCTGGCTGTGTGATTCTATGTAAAAACTGAACAACAGGATTGTACGGGTCAGGGTTTACAAAGCTTAATAGAGCAGCTATTATTATAATCCAAATATATATCCCAATTAAACTTAAAAAAATTCCACCTAATCCTTGAACTATATCTATTAATAAACTCATTTTACAATTTCACCAATATAGTTTTTTAAATATTTATATATCTCTGATAAGTCTGGTCCATGTTCAGCACCAGTCAATACAATACGAAGAGGTTTAAATAGATTTTCATCTCTCAATCCTGTTTCTTGAGTTATATAATTCTCAAAATCACTATATTCTTCAAAGTAGGGTGCTTTTTTAATTGTTTCTATCATACATTTTACTTGTTTTTGAAATAATTTAGGTATCTCTTTTATTTCAAAAATAGGTTCTATTTTACCTCTAAGTTCTTTTGTTGTAGATACCTCTTCAAGATATATTTTTGCAAGTTCACCAATTTCAACATCCGCAAAACCAACATATCTAGATAACTCTTTGGAATCAAGATTTATAAGGTGTTCTTTGTTGATATCTCTTAACATATTAATATCAAAACGAGCAGGGGACTTAGAGATATCTTCTAAATTAAACCATTCAATTGCATCTTGCATATTGAAAATCTCTTGGGGAGGTTTGTTCCCAATTAAAATTAAATAATTTGCTATTGCAGATGGTAAATATCCCTCCTCAAGAAGCCATTTTACACTAGAAGCATCATCTGTTTTACCCATTATTTTACCATTATTGTTTAAAATAATAGGTAAATGTGCATATTGTATTTTTTTATCATAATTTAATGAGTTACGAATATGATCTTGCTTTGGTGTATTGCTCATATGATCTTCATCACGAATAACTAAAGATATATCACTTAGCATATCATCAACTGCACATGCAAAATTATAAGTAGGCGTTTTATCTTGTCCCATTATAATGAAACTATCAACAATATCAGATTCAAATTTAATCTCACCTTTAATTAAATCTTTAATAATAAGCACTTCATTTGGCCTATTAATTCTAATTGTAAAAGGGTTGTTGTTATCAATTACAAGCTCATCTGGAAGATTTCTACAAGCATCATCATATCTATATGCTTTTTTATTCTCTTTTGATTCATCTCTTTTTTTATCAAGCCAATCATTAGAACAAAAACAACTAAAAGCTTTTTTATCATGTATAAGTTGCAAAGCCATTGCAGTATGAAAACGAATATTTTCACTCTGATATATTACTTGGGAATATTCAATTGAGAAAACAGACAATAAATCTAATATCTCTTTATCTTTTCCATCTATATTTTTTTCTTTATCTGTATCTTCGATTCTAACAATTAAGTCTTCATCTCTTTGTTTTGAGATAATATAATTGAATAAAGCAACTCGAAGATTTCCTATGTGCATGTCCCCAGTAGGGCTAAGTGCAAATCTTAACATATAAATTCCTAAAAATTATTTGACTCGATTCTATCAAAATTTTACTAATAAATTACTTTTACTATGTGGTTGTTATTTAAAGAAGCAGGGGATTAATTATTTTAAATGGTGACCCCGAGGAGAATTGAACTCTAGTTGATTGTGTATCTTAAAGAATTTATCTCTATCTAAGCCCTATATTACTACAATCTGTTAATCTATCAATATCTTTGGATGCTATCTAATGTTAGAGTAAGAGTGACCCATTAGATGACCCCACGGAGACAATACAAAAGGTGTGACCCAATGGCTATATCATTAGCAGATTATACTACTACAAAACACAAAGGTTTGCTTGTTCACAATACAGATAAAAACAAGTTTCTATTTAACTTTAGACTTAATGGAAGGGCTACTAGGAAGGTGTTTAAAGCCAATCCTACACATACTAAAGCTGATAAGTTAAAGATGGCTTATATGAAGCTAGAGGAGCTAAAAGGGGTTAAGAATCGAGTGGAGAACTTAGGTGCTGACTTAGAATCAACTGTTGATGATTATTTTGATAGATTGCAAGTGATGACTGAGCGAAATAGTGACACACAGAGAACATACGAGAATCATTACAATAGATACATTAAGCCCACTATCGGCAAGATGAAGATAATAGATGTTACCCCTATACATATATCTACTATCACAGCTCTCACAAAACATCTAGCAAACGCTACAAGACAAAAAAGCACAGCGATACTTGTACCTATATTTAAACTTGCGATAGATGAGGAGCTTATACAATTTACACCTATTAAACAGATTCACAAGATAAAAAGAAAACAGCTAGAAGAGAAGAAGATTATCACGAGTGCAGAATCTAAGTATAGAGATGTTTATAAGGCTATAAATAAAGTATTTGCAGATAACCACAAGATACGAGCCTTATTTTTATTTGGATTCTATGGCAGAAGAAAAACGGAAGCACTTCATATAAAATGGGATAATATAGATTTTACAAATGATGCTTACACTATTATAGGAAGCAATAGCAAAGTAAATACAGATATGACCTTTAAGCTACCTGCCGATGTAAAAGAAGCCCTTTTAAAATGTGAGCATTTTAGCGAGTATATCTTTGCAAGTGATAGAGACCCATCAAGACCAATCTCAGAGATACGAGACCATGTAGAGAAGATTAGAGCTATCACAGTTCCAGAGTTTAACTTTCACTGGATGAGAAACCTATCTGTATCGGCTTTGTCTTCTATGGGAGTTGAGGCTATTCATTTGAGTGCTATGCTAGGGCATACAGACACAGCAACAGTTAAGCAGTATCTATCACTACAAAGAGAAAGCTCTTCGGCTCATACTCTTGATGTTAGTAAAAGATTATTAGAATTTTAATAATCAATCATACCAAAGCTTCAGTTGAGACTAATAAAGTAATTAGTAGTATAGTGAAAAATAAACAGGATAGATAAACTATGAGACATATTATTTACAGTAATTATAAAGATATTTTACATGATATGGAAAGATTGACATCATCTACTAGTTACAAAGATCTCCTCTCAATAGTTATGAACTTTATAATAAATACAAATGCGAATGATAAATTCTATCCTAGAAGCCTCAATCTAGCTGGATATAAATCATTTGAAAAAACTTTAGATGAGCTAGGAATTAATAAAGATACAAATAAGACAATAAATGATTCCTTCCCTTTTGAAAAAATGTATCAAGATACGCATAAATCTATTGAAGAAATTCTAGATAATTTAGAAATTGATAAAGAAGAGATAGATGAAAAAGTTATCTCTCAATATGTCATGAAAGTGTATAGAAAAAACCTAGAAGATCACATAACTGTAGAAGCAAAAAAGATATTAAAAGCTTTTGACTATATTGGTTTTATTGCGATATTTGATTTAGGGGTGCATCAGTCTCTATTTTACGAAAATGATTCAGTTTTATTTCATCCATATTTTGAGTCAAAAGAGTATGTGGAATCACTAGATAATGAATGCTTTGTTTCTGACTTTAGTAAAATCACCCATTTCGTCACAGATGAAAATGTTAAGTATATGAATGATATTTTATCTATAACGGAAAAAAAAGGTGCAGATAAGACAGATGATTTAATTACAAAAGATGTACTCCAAGAGATAAAATATATTGCTTATACTATAGAGAAACTAAAAGAAAAAGGTATGACTACTAGTAACTATAATGAGAAAGTAACAGCCTATAATAAACTAAGAAAGAAAGGGAATGAGGTTTTTGATCTTAGTATTTCCGAGTATTTTCCCTTTAAAAATATTTCAGTCTTATACCATGAAATTGATTATTTACTGAGTAGGCTTTTGTTAAGTAATGCACAGAAAACAGCTTTTTACAATGAATTAAGTATTAGATGTAAAATTCCTAAGGTTAATGAAACTGAGGAACTTTTTTATGAAAAAGATAAATATACATTGCAATCTCATTTGTTCGATGAAAGTTTACTTAACGGCAATGAGGGCGAAATTCTTGAAGAGGATTATCTTGAACTTTGTAAAAAGCACAATATAAAAATATTTGAAAAAAAGCCAAAAACTAACGATGTAAGTTTAGATGATATGGATAAGTTTTCAATCAAGGAAGAACATTTTAAAAAACAATTAAGGCGATACGATTTTATTAATAGCAAATTTTTAGACTCTCAAGATGGGAAAAACTCAGTCATTAGTCGATTGGGATTAGATACTGATACATTTTATTGGTATCAAGATTAAGGTTTATTAAGCCCTCTAACAATATACAAAAAGTTATAGCTTATTTTTTTATGCCGTAACTCCTAACAATAAATCTCCATTTTTATAATAATTACAGCACAAGAAAAAGAGACGAGCTCAAACAACTCTTCTTCTTAGTAATAGAAGTCGATTTCTAAATTAAAATAAGGACTCTAAGATGAGTACAAATACATATTTAGAACAAAACACTTGGCTAACGCCAAAACAATTGGAGCTGGAATATTCTTTCAGCAGAAGCCGTCAGGCAAGGTTGAGAATGGAGAGTAAAATCCCATACTCAAAAATAGGGAACTATATCAGATATAGTAGAACAGCGATAAATAACTGGTTGGAGGAGGCGAGAGTATGCTAGATATGGTAAAAATTCATAAAAATGAGAATGAACAGAGAGGTGATTCTATAGTTGTATCAGCAACTACAGAATCTAACGAAGTAGAAAGAACTGAGAAGAACATTTCTACCGCCATTATAGCAAATAACGCTACAATCAGCAAGGAATTAGAGTACAACTCAAAGTTAAATCTAAGAAATTATATTGCATTTAAAAAATCAAATGTCCTGCTCTCAAACTCAAAGGGAGCTTTGTTTTGTAAAAGTTTTGAAAATGATGATAGAGTTTTAGAACTAGCAACTCTTGCAAAAGCAGGAGCAAAGGATGAATGGGCAGATAAGCCTGTTTTTCTAACGATATTAAAAGATAATATACCTACTCAAGTACCTATAAATGTAGTTGATTTAGCACTTAATGGTTATGAAAAATATGTAGATAAATCACTTGTAACTGATGATTTAAAAGAGTTTGGTGGTTCTATGAAGAGATGGCACGGTTTATGTTTTAAACCATTAGAAGATACAACTCAAAAATACAATCTGTTTAAAGGATTTCCAGTAAGCCCAGTAAAAGGGGATATAGCACCATTCCTAAACTTGCTAGAACTTGCTGTTGGAAAAGAGGAGGGTGAAATTATTTTAGATTATTTCGCTCATCTGTTTCAAAAGCCACAAGAGAAACCTCGCTATGCTCTCATCTTCAAAGGTACAAAGGGAGTAGGTAAAAATACAGTTGAGGAGATGTTAGGTAAGGAGCTTTTAAGAAACGAAAATTATTATCGCAGTTCACAAAAAGAGCAGTTTTTTGGTAAGTTTAACTCACACCTACAACAAAACCTACTATCTGTTATGCAAGAATTGGTTTGGGATGGTAGCAACAACTACGATTCTATACTAAAAGATATGATAACAGAAAGAAGTAGAGCAGTTGAGAAAAAGTTTGTAGATCAAGAGATGATGGATAACTATTCAAGAATTATAATGACAACTAACGCTGATTGGGTGGTTCCTGCGAGTGGTAAGGATGAAAGAAGATATTGTGTTATCTCTTTTCCTGCTGAAAAACCACAAGAGCTAGGTGATAATTTTTTCAAAGAGTTACATGAGTGGTACTATAATGGTGGTAAAGAAAACTTGATGTATGAGATGTTAAATAGAGATATATCTAATTTCTCTATAAACAAAGCACCTGAGACAAAAGGACTAGCAGAACAACTAGCATATTCACTTGATGGTATAGAGAGGTTTTGTGCTGATGGGCTTCGTAATGGTTATTTTGGGAATCTACATAAAGCAAATACATATAATGAGAACTATGCTTATTGTTATACAAACGAGAGAATGAGAGTTAAAAGAAAAGAACTATATGAGAGTTTTAAGTTTAACTTTAAGGGTGCTGTTTTGGAATCTCAATCGGTATTTCATAAAAAAATGGGTGAGCTACTTGGGTGTACTATGAAAAAGCAATCTGATGGTAACTATACACAGTTTTTAACGATAGAAGAATCTGCTAAAATATTTACTAATGCGACTGCGGTTAAGATAGAACTTGAGCATGATACTTGGGATTTAGATAATAAAGTATCTAATCAAATGGATTTTATGGAGGATAATGTTGCTTAATGGATAGTAGCAACCCCTATACACACCCCTATATTGTGGGGATGTGGATAGTATGGAGGGTATGGAGGTCTGTTTTAATCCTTGCAATAATAAGAGA
>JAYEKJ010000018.1:15095-17239 GCA_034660975.1 Campylobacterota bacterium | reverse complement strand
AAGATGATACTTAAAACACTACTCATTGCAAGTTTAACACTTAGTTCTTTAATGGCTATAACTGGTCAGGAAATTGCTCAAAAAGTACATGATAGAGATGATGGGGATAACTCAACATCAAAAATGAAAATGATTCTTATTGATAAGAATGGAAAAAAGCGTATTCGTGACCTACAAACTTTTACAAAAGACAAAGGGGAAGATAAGTTAAAACTGATGTTTTTTCTAACTCCAGCTGATGTGAAAAATATTGCTTTTTTAACACATGACTTTGAAGATTCTAACAAAGATGATGACCAATGGCTCTACCTACCTCAGCTTCAAAAAGTAAAAAGAATCGCTTCAAGTGATAAAAGCTCATCATTTATGGGGAGTGATTTTACATACTCAGATATGACATCAAGAAATGTTGATGATTATACTTATAAAATCATGAAAGAGAAAAAAGTTGGTGGTCATCTTACATGGCAGATGTTAGTTACTCCAAAAAGTGAAAAAACTATCGAGGAGACTGGTTACCTTAAATCTATCGTATTTGTTAGACAAGATAACTTCGTTATTGTTCAAGCCCTAAACTACATAAAAGCTGGTAAAAAACTAAAATATATGATGGTTAAAGATCTTAAAAAAATAGATGGAATCTGGACTGCCCTTGAGATGCAAATGATTACTAAAAAAGGTAAAAAAATGCTTCACAAAACTATTTTTAAATTTTCAGATGTTAAATACGAGCAAAATTTGAAAGAATCACTTTTTACTACCCGTACACTAGAGAGAGGTTTATAAAAGATGAATCCAAAACTACTCCTATCTCTTAGCCTACTCTCTATCCTAACATGGGGTTCTCTTCAAGGTGAAGATTCTATGGAAAATGACCTAGGTGGCTTCGATACTGAAATGTTCTCAGAGATAGATATAGAAGAGATTCCAGTAGTTGTACAAAAAGAGAGTGATTTATCATTAAGTGGAGATATAGCTTTTAAAACTTCTATTGCTTATCTAAAACATGAAGTTGATAGAGTGCAATATAGTGGGATTAACCAAGCACAAACTTCACTGTTTTTACAACTAGATTATAAGATTTCTGATGATTGGAAGCTTAGAATGAGTGGAGATATGTTTTATGATGCTATATACGACCTAAATTCTAAAAATTATAATCAAGATGTACTAGATACTTATCAAACTCAAGTTATGCTAACTGATGCTTATATTCAAGGTAGAATCACAAATGATTTGGATCTAAAAATTGGTCATCAGATAGTTGTATGGGGTAAATCAGATAGCATTAGAATCACTGATGTTATAAACCCTATTGATAACAGACAAGCAGCAATCACAGATATTGAAGATTTAAGATTGAGCGTTGCGATGATTAAAGCTGATTATTATTTTGATAGATGGAATCTGTCTGCTATGATTATTGGTGAAAATAGAGTTATGCTTGAACCAGCCCCTAGAGGTGAATTTTTTCCAGTTGATGCACTATTTACCCCTGCTCCAAACCCTTTTATAGAGTTAATAACTCCTAAAAACTCACTTGATAATATGCAATATGCCCTAGCATTAAATGGTGTATTTTCAGGTTGGGACTTATCTTTTTATGGGGCAAATGTACTTGATCAAAAGTGGCATATAAATCCTACTACACAAAAAAGAGAAGTGAGTAAAATCAATATGCTCGGTTTAGCTATCAACATAGCAAAAGGGAGTTGGCTTCTAAAGAGTGAGATAGCTTTTTTAAATGGTGTGAAATATAACTCAACAACTGATGAAAAAAATCGTCTTGATTTTTTAGTTGGATTTGATTATATGGGAATCAAAGATACTGTATTATCTCTTGAGATTGCTAACAGACATATATTTGATTATGAGAATCAGATGTCTGAGGTGGTTATGAAACCAGATTATACAGATAAAGATGAGATACAAACTGCACTCCGTGCCACTCGCTCTTTTGAGAACGATTCTATAAATGCCTCAGCACTTCTTAGTATGTTTGGTTCATCATGGCAAAATGGTGGATTTGCTAGAGTTTGGGTTGAAGTTGATTTGATGGACGCAGTGAGTGCAAATGTCGGTGTTGTTGATTACATCGGTGGTGATAAACCACTTTTAGATGCAATTGAAAAAAATGATAGAAT
>JAYEKJ010000018.1:8326-14995 GCA_034660975.1 Campylobacterota bacterium | reverse complement strand
AAAGGTGTTCCAAGATTTAGTATATCTGCTATGTAAGTAGTAGATGAGGTTGAGTATATTGTTCCACAACAATCAACCATCTCTTTTATATCGATAGCATTAAACATCACAACTTCTAAAATCAACTCTATCATAAAAAGAAAAAAAGCTAATATAAAAATCCCAAATTTTAATCTTGTATATGGCTGATTCTCATGTTTTATATCCTCACCATGAAGTGATAACCAATATGCAAGGATATAAAGATTTATAATTTTTAAAACAAAAAGATAGGTGCCATACTCAGTAGCATCAACAACCCCTGCCCCACACATAGCACCAATGAGAATATTAGATATTTTATCTAAGGTAAACACAAAAAATAGAAAAAGGGGTATCTTGATAATAAAAATGTATTTTATGATAGTAGCTGTTAAATAACTTTGTTTTTCAAGTTTATACTGAGAACTACTCGTTGATTCTAAATCCCATTTTAGATAGATTCTCAAACTCAAAATAAAAGCGATAATAGCAAAAAAACCAAATATAGTATTTAATATAAGTATCGCTAAAATCTCAGGAGTTAGAATCATAAACTTAAACTTCCATTATGAATCTCTATCTCTCTATCTACAAAATCTAATCCAAAAAATAGTGGGTCATGTGTAGCAACCACTATCGTTTTTCCTCCATCTTTTAGCTCTCTTAAAATATCTATAAAATTAAGCGATAGTTTCTCATCAAGGTTTGCTGTTGGTTCATCAGCTATGATGATTTTAGGGTTATTAACATAAGAACGAGCAATAGCAACTCTTTGTTGTTCCCCACCAGATAGGTTTTTAACCATAACATCTTTTTTATGTATGATATTAAACATCTCCATAACAAAGTTTAGTTTTAAGTCTAACTTTTCAGTTGTAGGATTCAAAGGGATTAGAGGAAGTAAAATATTCTCTTTTACACTTATTGTTGGAATCAAATTATATTTTTGAAAAATGAAACCTATATTATCTCTTCTATAAATCGAAGCAAAATTATCAGGAAGTTTTGAAATTTGCTTAGAATCAACAATAACCTCTCCACTTGTTGGTTTACTCAGACCTGCTATTAGCGATAAAATCGTACTCTTTCCACTTCCACTAGCACCCTTTAAAACAATTAGCTCACCCTCATTTATAGTTAGATTGATACCATTTAGTGCTATCACTTTATTATTTTTATTTAGCTCGTAAATTTTATTTATATTTTTTAACTCTATCATCTTATCACCTCATCAGCCTCTAGCGTAGCTACTCTCCATGATGGGATAATTGTCGCACCTATATAGATAGGTACACTTAGGAAAAAAACTAAAGAAAGTGTTTGAAAATCAAAAATAAATGGTAATTCAAAACTTGTTTTTAAGCCAGAATAACCTGTAAATATATTTTGAATTATAGGGGCCTGAAATATATATACAAAAGCAAAAGCTAAAGTAACACCTAAAAGATAAGAAAACAATGAGATGATAAACCCCTCATAAAACTTCTCTTTTAAAACATCATCAACTCTCCAACCTATCGCTTTAAGTATCCCTATCTCTCTTTTTTCTTCACTACTAAGCCCATTTGCTTTATCATAAATAATTATAAAAAATGTAAATAAAGAGATGATGAAAAGTGCTAAAAATATCCCACTTTTATAATCAAAAATATTTTGATAACTTATCTTTAAATCTTGTTTTGTGATTACTCTGACATCAGTAAAGATCAATCTGATTTTTGATGCTACCATATCTATCTCTTGTGGATTTGCAACTTTTACTACAATGTCGGTTGCCTTATCCCCATCCATCTCAAAAATCTCTCTTAGTAACTCTTTGTCCATAACTATCATATCGTTAGATTCTAGTTGTGTATCTCCATCAAATACACCTCCAATATCTACCTTTTTCAAAGTTCCATCTGGTTTTATAAAATTAAAGTACTCTTTATAGTAATTTTTTCTAAGTATCTCTTTAACCCCTACTCCAACTATCATTGATTGGTTTTCACCATTAATCTCAAACTGATTTACAATTTTTGAGAGTGAAGTTTTGTACTGTTGCTCATAAGAATCTAGACCAACTAAAGAAAAATTCACCCCAGCATTTTCAAAATAATAATACCCCCACACTCTAGCCACAGCATCATTAACCCCTGAGATGCTAAGAATCTCATCTAGTGCATCAACATTTATATCACAATGTCGCCCAGCCTTAAGCTTTTGTACAATAATCTCTGGTAAGGAATCTACTGTTGAATCTAACTCGTAACGCAAAGAGTTAGTTATAAAAAAAATAGAGGTAAGTAAAAATATTAGTAGTGTAAAAACAATAGTTATAAAAATAGATTTATACTTTTGTCTTAGAATTGAGTTTATAGCATATTCAATTAGATAGATATTTATTCTGTTTTTCATCGATTTTCTTTATGTGAAATTACATAGGATGATGGTTCGTATTCTCTTAAACTTCCATCATCTTTATATATAGCACCTACACCAACTAAACTTCTATGACGGATATATGATACCTCGGTTGAGATTGCTAAATCTGGTAGTTTTGTAAGTGCTACAAACTGTTGCTTTTTTTGTAGTAGTTTTTCATCTATCATTTTTGTAGAGCTTAAATAAATTAACTCTGCACTCAAAGATACTAAAAGTGTTACAAAAATATAAAAAAGGTATCTACTCTTTTTATTCATCTAATTTATAAACTTCTTTCTCTGTTATATCATTAAATAGCAATATTTTTTTACCTTTATGATCCATATAAAAAGTTTTTGCATCATCTTTATTTATAAATGGGATAAGCTCATCACCCATAGGTCCATAAATATCACTCCCAATTACATAGTAAGATTTTGTAGCATCAATCGCTTTTTGAGAATAGTAATCTGTTACTAAAATCTTACTGATCCCTTTCTTGTGTTCATTTAAAAAATAATATTTCATCAAATCTTTTACACCATCAAATGAGTAGTGCTTTTCATCATAAAAAATCTGCCCTGCCCATCTTGGATATTTATACACAAACATTCCACATATTGGGCATTTTTCATCTTTTGTAACTTTTATAGTTCCACTAATATTATCTAAATCTCCAAATCTTTTAACTTCCCAAAGATAAAGAGCTAAAGCTTGAAACTGATTTTTGTTTAAAGGTTTACATAACAACCTACTTTTGATGTCTGCTTTTAACTGATTTATCTCTATATAGTTATTTAGGTCTATATTCTCTTTACACATTTTTTGAAAAATATTTTTACCCATTGGGTATATTTTTTTCTCTTTTTTCTTCATAACCATCGCTATATCTGATTTTAATGATTCCTTTGCCATAGATAAAGCTATATCAAAATCAACAATCTTACCTTTATACTTTTTTATAAAATTCTCAGCTGATTCTTTTTGTGCAAAAGCTAGTTTACTAACTTTAGTCATTGTCCCTTTTACTTTAGAACCAACAACATAAAAAGCATCTTTTGCTAAAATAAATTTTTGAGTTGAAGCATCTACCACTTTGATAGATTCTAAATCTATCTTATACTCTTGCATATCAACTGCTAAACATCTTATTGAACAATATTGTCTATCTTTATGATTATGTAGTTTTGATGTGTGTGAAGTTTTATAAAATGTTTTAATATCCATCCCACATATAGGACACCAGTGCTTGTGTTTACCACTTTGTGTAAAAACTGCTTGGGTAGTTGCCTCTTTGGAGAAAGATTTAGCATTTAATGTTGAGTAAGCGAGTATAGTTATTATGAAAAATGAAAAAATATTCTTTAAAAACATAGTTAACTTCCTTTTAAATTATATAATTATATTATCTAAAAAGAGTTAATTTTGCGTTAAATGAAAACTATTTAAACTGTTCTAAGTAGCATTAACCTTCGAACAAATAGTATCAGTAGTGAAACAGCTAAAATTTTAAAATCTATCTCACTTGCAATATGGATGTTTGAGAAAGTATCACTTTTTGTAGCTTCTGAACCTAAAGCTTGCATAGCTAGGATTTTCGGTGAATATACGGCACTAAACATTAAAGATGAGAAAACAACTGTTAGAGCACTTGCAAAAGCGATAGCATCTCTTTGACCTGTTTTATAAATAGCACCCTCATAAAGTATAACAGCAGCAGCGATAAAATATATCCAGTAAGAGAATCTATGGAAAATCTCACCCATAATGATTCCGGCATTATAATGATCTATCAGCATATCAACTAAAATCTTATCAGTATGAAAAATAACAGGAGCAACAACTGCACCTAAAACTATAACAGCACCAAATGTTGCTGCTAATATAATTAAATAACCAAAATCTATATATATTTTTTTACTCAACTTTTTAACCTTATGGTAAAACCTCTATCAAAATCACTTAAATCTTTATAGAACTCTAAATCTTTACTTTTTACATTTTGTAATAAGCTTGTAATTCTATCCTTTTGGTCATAACCCATCTCACAAGTAAATAAGTTAATATTTCTTTTTAAGACTTCATCAAGAAGTTTATTTATAATCTCATCCCCTATATCTCCACCAAATAAAGCATTTTGTGGTTCATAAGATAAGTTTGATTCTAAAGAGGCATCATTGGCAATATAAGGGGGATTTGAAACTAAATAATCAATATTTTCATCTACATTATCAAGTAATGAACCTAATCGCAATTCGATTCTATCTGCAAGATTGAACTTTTTTATATTTATATTTGCAACATCTAGTGCATTTTGAGAGATATCTACTGCAATAAATTTAGCATTTGTATAATGAAGAGCTAACATAATAGAGATGATTCCACTCCCTACCCCAACCTCTACAAAAGTTATACTCGCATCTTTATGGGGAACTCTTTTTTTCACTTCATCTATAAGAATCTCAGTCTCAGGACGAGGGATTAAAGCACCCTCTGCTATATAAAACTCTTCGCTGTAAAAACTTACACTATTTGTTATATACTCAAAAGGCTCATTTTTAACTCGTCTATCTACCCACTTAAAAAGCATTTGAACATCTTTAACTTCACAATCACGATTCATCATCAACCAAAGTTCATCAACACCCAAGTGAGCCATCAAAAGAAGTTGTGCTTCTCTTGATGCTCTTGGGATAAAAGGATTAAGTGTAGTTGTTATCTCTTTTAAAATATCTTTTACTATATATTTGCTTGACATGAACCCTCTAAAGCACTCTTATCAGTATCAGCAATATCAACACCTAACTCTTTTAGTCTCTCTAAAACTGGAGGATGTGTATAATGGAAAAATATATATAAAGGGTGTGAAAGTGGAAAACTTTTATTTTCACTTACTAACTTTTGCAATGCATTTGCAAGTTCAATAGCTCCAGCTGGTCCACCTAATTCACTCCCCATTCTATCCGCTTCGTACTCATTATGACGGCTTAGAATCCCCATAATAGGCATCATTACAAAACCTAATACTGGCATAAACATAAGCAGTAAAATCATCATTAAAGCTGGAGATTGAGCTAATCCCATCTCTAAGAAAAGTGTCTCTGGTAAATTTCCAAATATCCCAAACATTGCAAAAAGCATAGCCCCAACAAGCCCAATATTTTTATAAATATCACCATGAGCAAAATGCCCTAGTTCATGCCCTAAAACAGCTAAAAGCTCTTTTGTTGTAAGTTTTTCAATCAGCGTATCAAAAAGTACAACTCTTTTAGCCTTTCCAAAACCACCAAAATAAGCATTAAGTCTAGCATCTCTTTTAGAAGCATCACTTACAAAAACACCTGAACTTACAAAACCTGTTTTATCCATAAGCTCTTTTATTTTCTCATCTAACTCTTCATCTTTTAGTGGTATAAGTTTATCAAAAAACATCGCACGAAATGCCGGATACAACATATTTATAAGGATAATAACACCAAATATAAATACAAAACTCCATAACCACCAAAGGTCAAAATTTGAGATAATCTCATAAATTCCCCATACAACTAAAGAACCAAATATAAGCGTTAAAGCAAATGAGATGAGTGTATCTTTTATCCAAAGTCCAAGAGTAGATTTATTGAATCCAAACTCTTTATCTAAAACAAATTTTTCATAATATCCAAACGGCAAAGAGATGATTGATCCAATTACTAAAAAACCCATAACCATAGCGATATTTTGCATCGCATCACTCTCTAAAATGATGCTACCTTGTAACCAAGATATACCAACACCCATCCAAGCTATAAATAAAATATAATCAACAAATGAGCTTACAATACTAAGTTTCTCTTTTGCAACTGCGTAATTTCCTGCTATCAAAAACTTTGATTCAGATAACAAAACTGCTTTTTTTCTTTTTGCTATATTTATATAACCTATTTGCATCACACTTACATATATATTTATTAAAACATACAAAGTATAGATAGCGACAATTGTCATTAACATTTTTCTACCTTAAATTTTTTCGTATTTTACCATTATTTATTAATACATTGGTACTTTTTTATAACTTTCTTCCACCACTATCGTATCTTCTTCATTATCATATATACTGTATGCTATTGTATATACAGTACCTATCAATAAACCAGCTAAAACAACAGCCCAAACAACTTTTTTCTTTTCACCTTTAAGCGAATTATAATCACCAATATCTTCTAATCTTGGTTCACTCATAATATTTTCCTTATTTAA
>JAYEKJ010000018.1:0-8226 GCA_034660975.1 Campylobacterota bacterium | reverse complement strand
ATACAGTACCTATCAATAAACCAGCTAAAACAACAGCCCAAACAACTTTTTTCTTTTCACCTTTAAGCGAATTATAATCACCAATATCTTCTAATCTTGGTTCACTCATAATATTTTCCTTATTTAATTTTAGCCATATTAACAAACTCTTAATAGTAAAATCTTATAATTATAAAACTAATATGACGATTTAAGTCTATTTTTTGGATTATTATTTCGTCATATATTAAATATAAGGGTTTCTGATGAAGAGGATGTAGCTATATAGCTTTATGATATAGAGTTTAAGGGCACTTCCAATACTATTAAGTTAATCATATAGACACTTTGGAATCTCGAATTTATTCGAGGCAAGTGCTTTGGTTTCCTTTGTCAGCCTCGAATACAGAAAAAAATTTAGTTTTTTTATAAGTCACGCTTTAGCGTTTGAAATTCGAGGTTCCAATCCTTAACTTAATGGCAACGAAGGGCACCTCTACATCTTTTATAAAGTGTAATCAACCACTTTAGATTGGGTAGTTACACTTTTAATTAACTCTACAACTTTTAGATGCTCTGGGTGAATTGCATAACTTTTCAAGTCATCTTTAGTCTCAAAAGTGCTATAAAGTGACATATCAAATGCTCTATCAGATTCAGTAAAGTTTACTCCAACCTCCATAGATTTTAGAGTTGGAATCAACTCCACTAAAGCATTTAATCTTGAAGTTACCTCTACTAAATTACTCTCTTTATTCTCATCTTTAAATTTAAACATAACTATATGAACTATCATTTTATATCCTTGCAATTATTTTCTTGGATTTTATCCTAAAAAGGTAAAATACCCTTATGAAAAGAACTCTAAACGAACTCTACGGAGTTGGAATACTATTTTTTTATTTTTTTAAATGGCCATATTTTTTAGGGTTTCCATATCTTTATATGAATGGACTAAACCAAAACTTCTTACTTGATGGGCTTTGGTTTTTAACTATCTTTTTAATTTTAAAAGATTTTCATACTATGTGGAAAAAGAGAAACTTAGAAAACTAAGAAAGAATCCCTTTCCAAAAGAACTCTGCTATCATCACAATACAGAAGATTCCAACAAGATTTAAAACTATTCCGTATCTTATCATGCTTTTTACATTAACAGCTCCACTACTCATAGCTATCGCATTTGGTGGGGTGGCTATTGGTAACATAAAAGCATAACTTGCACAAAGAGTTGCTACCATCATAAATAAAGTTGTATTTATCCCTGTTTGTTCTGCCACTGAATAGATCACTGGTAACATAATAGAGATAAGTGCAGTATTTGATGTTATCTCTGTTGTAAAGGTGATAAGCATCGCCACTGAGAAAAGTAACACAATAGGGTGAAGCTCAGTCATCACTATAAGATAAGAGGCGACCTCATCGGCAAGACCTGTTCCTGAGAATGCCTTTGCAATTGAGAATCCTGCTCCAAAGAGAAACATAATCTTGTATGGAATCTTTGTTGAATCTTCATCCCACTTTAAAGCATTTATAGGTGGCATGAAAAGCAATAAACCAGCACCTAGTAAAATCCCAGCTTCACTAAGCCCTAGCCCACCCCAAAAAGGTTTCATAGGGGCATTTAAAAGTAGTAAAAATATTAAACCACCCATGATGTATAAAATATTTTTTTGTGTAGAATCTAATGGTTTATTTTGTATATCTCTATGGATAGGGGAATTTTCAACACCTAAACTAAGAACCATACTAACCACAACAAACATCACCATAGCAAGTGGAGCAACCATCCAAACCCATTGAAAAAATGGAACCATCTCCATCCCTTTATCACTCATAATCCCAAGCAATATAAGATTTGGAGGTGTACCAATAGGTGTTAAAATCCCACCAACACTAGCTCCATAGGCAATAGCAAGTGCAAACCTAAGTTTTAACTTTAAATCATTTGTAATAAACAGAGCAATAGACATTAGTAAAAGTGTTGTTGTAGTATTTGATAAAATCGAACTTAAAAGTCCTGAGGTTATAGCCAAAGAGAATATCATCCCTCGTGGAGTATTTGGAAATAATCCCAACATCTTATCAGCTATAAAAGTGTGTAAATTACTCTTCTCTACTGCAATAGCCAACATAAATCCACCTAAAAATAGATAGATAATAGGATGAGCATAATTAACTGCCGTAGCTTTTGTAGTAAGGATGGAAAAAGCTGGAAATAAGATAATTGGTAAAAGGGAAACAACTGCCAAAGGTAGCCCCTCGTTTGTCCATAAAGTAACCAAAAGTGCTATCAGCCCTAAAAGGGAAGCTTGTGTTGGATTAAAAACTGTAAGTGAAAGCATGAAGACTATTAATCCTATTAAGATTCCTACACCTATCTTTTTAAACTGTTCTATGTGTTGTGTCATTTTATTTTTTCCTTTAATAAGTTTTCAACAAACTTTAAAAGCTGGTTCAATTGTTCTATATTCTCAGTTCTAAGCAAACCTTCAACTAGAAAGAAAATTCTTCAAACTAACATGAGGATTCTCACCCTCTAGCATCTTATACACTTCTGTCGCTATTGGTAAATATAAATTTTTTTCTTGTGCTATATCATGGAGGGCGTAAGTTGTACCGATTCCCTCTGCGACCTCACCTAACTCCTCTAGAATCTCCTCTTGAGATTTTCCTTTTGCAATGCCAAGTCCTACTCTAAAATTTCTACTCATAGTTGAGGATGCCGTTAAAAATAGATCTCCTGCTCCACTAAGTCCTATAAAACTCTCCTCTCTTGCACCATACTCTTTACCAAATCTTAACATCTCAACTAAACCCCTAGAGATGAGTGAAGCGGCTGCATTTTTTCCAAGTCCTAAACCCTCACAGATTCCAGCAGCTATGGCGATAACATTTTTATATGCTCCTGAAACCTCAGCACCAGCAACATCGGTTGATCTGTATGTTTTTATAAAAGATGGAAAAAATGAGGCAAATTTTGAACTTACTTCATCATTTATGGAGTTAAGAACTAAGGCAGTTGGTAGAGATTGCATAACCTCAGTTGCAAAAGATGGACCGGAGAGAAATGCTATATTTGAATCTGGAACATACGAAGCATATATCTCATTTAAAAACTTTCCAGTTGATGCTTCTATCCCTTTTGCAGCAACTAAAATTTTTTGATTATTATAAACAAAATTCTCTTTGAGCCATGATGAGATTTCTTGCGCTGGAATCGCTATAACTAAATACTCGCATTTGAGAATCTCCTCTAAAGAGACAAAATTTTTCATATCTCTTGGTGTTCTTGATGTGATAAAAACATCATTTTTTTCAGATAATGCAAACGCTAAAGCTGAACCCCATTTCCCTGCTCCAATTACTCCGATTTTATTCATCTTTTTTTCCTATTAATTTTTCAAACTCTTTTATATCTTTAGAATACCCAACTATTACAAAAATATCACCATTTTTTATAGCATGGTGTTTTGCTTTTGAAGAGTATATAAACTCACTACTCATATCCTCATGTATTATAGAGAGTACAATAATTCCATACTTGTTGCTCCACTCAATATCTGCTGGATATTTTCCATCAAAATAGCTTTCATCAACTACCTCTATCTGTGCAATTTTCAAATCACTATTCTCATATAAGATATTATGTAAAACATCTGTTACTATTGGTTTTTCTAACATGTCTGAGATTATAGAAGCAGTAGTTTGAACCATTGGAATCACTTTATTAGCACCAGCCATACTAAGTTTATTTGCACTCTCTTTATTTTTTGAGAGTGCTATTATATTTAACTCCTCAAATGTAGCTCTAAGTGAAATTGTTAAAAAAATATTTTCAGCATCATCCTCTAATACACAAAATAGTATTGAATTTTCTAAATCATATATATCTTTTAAAAAATCCCATGAATCACTAAAGTCAAAAATCTCTACACCAGCTCTCTCTAACTCTAAATTTCTACTCTCAGAAGCATGTTTAAATACAGTGATATTTTTATATTTATGTTGTATATTCTTAACTATCTCATTGGCGTATTCATTGCAACCAAATATTAAAGCACTTATTTTATTCATCTTTGTTTCTTTGTATGTAAATATTTCTCAAACTCTTTAATAAAAACTGTATTACCAATCACAACTAGATAATCCCCATGTTGCAATATAGTACTATCTAAAGGATTAAAAAAGAATCTTTTATGCTCTTGTCTATATACCCCTAAAAGTACTATTCTAAACTTTATATTATCAAGTTCTGCAATAGTAGCGAAACTAGAGAGCATCCTTTCATCTATTATTATCTCCTCTATATCTATATTGCTATAACTAGAGCGTAAGGCATGAATCACCTCAAAAGCAACAGGCTTACCAATAAACTCTCTAGCTATCATACCCACTAACTCTTTTGCATAAAGTATCTCATTTACACCAGCAAAAGAGAGCTTATTTCTATGTATATCATTCATAAGTAAAGATAAAATATACACATCTTGATTGATAGAACGAACTGTTAGCGTTGTATAAACATTTTCAACATCACTCTCTCTTAAACATAAAATAGCTTTTACTTGAGTCTTTAAATCAATGCGAAGTTTTTTATAACTGTCTATATTTCCTGGATCATAATTAAGTGCTAAGATTCCATCTTTTTTAGCACTTTGTATTCTTGCTAGATCTTCATCTAAAACTATAATATTATTATTTTTTAAAAGTTGTTTAGCCACCTCTTTAGCTACATCTTCATATCCACAGATGATATAAAGCTCTTTTGCTTTGCTTATGTCATCTATGATTTTCACCTCTCTAATCTCATCTAGTTTTTCATTAAAAGCTGAAACAACTATCGAGGTTGTAAACGCAAGTACTGCAATTCCTACAATAATAACCATCATCGCAACAAGTTGACCAGCACTTGTAGTAGGTGTAATATCACCATATCCAACTGTTGAGATAGTTACAATAGACCAATAAAATGCGTCATAAAGTGTATCAATTGGTGAATTTGTATTATTTGCTTCCATCACATAAATCAACACCGATGATACAAAAATAACTATACTTGAGAACATAAGAAGTGTAATAAATTCAAACTTTTTAGTTGCTAAAACAGATATAAATGTTTGAAAACTTCTTGCATATCTAAATAGTTTAAAAACTCTAAAAAGTACAAAAATACGAAGAAGTCTCAGTTGATGGAAAAAAGGAATTATCGCTAAAAGATCTATAATTGCCTTAATTGAAAGGATATATTTGAGTTTAACTTTTATTATTTTATAAAAAGTAAAAGAGAGCCTAAACTCTCTATCAAGCATATCATCATGCTCATAATCTTTTATGATTATCTCTGTTATACTATTGTTTACCCATAGTCGTAAAATATACTCAACTAGAAATATGAAAGAGACAATATAATTACTAAAATAGAGCCAAAAATCGTTTACATGGGATTTCACTTCACGAATAAGAACCCCAACACTTATAAAAATAAGTATTATCATAAAAATATCAAAATATTTTTTATATCTATAAGTATCGTTCTCTAAAAAATTATAAAAAAAGCGTTTGGTTTTTTTATAAGATTGGGATGTATTTAAAAAATATGCTCCATCTACAAGCAAACGCTTCATAAGCTTATCTAGCCTAATTTTGCTTTTAACAACTCATTTACAGCTTGAGGATTTGCACTACCTTTAGATGCTTTCATAACTTGACCAACAAAGAACCCAAATAGTTTATCTTTTCCACCTTTATACTGCTCAACTTTCTCAGGATTAGCATTGATAATCTCATCACACATCGCCTCAATTGCACCAGCATCTGTTACTTGTTTTAGACCTAATTTCTCTATGATAGAATCAACATCTTCATCATTTTCCATTAAATAATCTAAAACATCTTTCGCAGCTTTACCACTAATAGTTTTATCATCTATCCGTTTTGCTAAAAATCCTAATTTTTTTGCATCAACAGGAGAGTTAGTGATGTTGAATTCACCTTTTAAACGAGCTAAAAGTTCAACCGTTAAAAGAGAAGTAGCATTCTTTGATGTTACACCCTCTTCACTCATCATAGTTTCAAAAAAGTTTGCCATCTCAATCGTTGATGTTAAAACACCAGCATTGTATTCACTTAGTTTATATTTATTTAAAAATCTCACTTTTTTTGCATCTGGTAATTCTGGAATCTTAGAATATTTTTCCATCATCTCATCTGTCACCACAGCTTTAAGCAGGTCTGGTTCAGGGAAATAACGATAATCAGCAGCTTCCTCTTTCCCTCTCATAGAGCGAGTTTCATATTTTACTTGGTCAAAAAGACGAGTCTCTTGACAAATCTCTTCATCATAAACACCATCTTCCCAAGCTTCAGTTTGTCTTGCAACTTCTACCTCAATAGCTTTTTGAATAAACTTAAATGAGTTGATATTTTTAATCTCAACACGAGTATAAAGTTTCTCATCACCTTTTGGTCTAATAGAAACATTTACATCAACACGAAATGAACCCTCTTGCATATTTGCATCACCAATATCAAGATAACGGATGATAGAGTGTAGTTTTTTCAGATAAGCGATAGCCTCATCAGAACTTCTCATGTCTGGTTGTGTAACAATCTCTAAAAGTGGTGTTCCAGCACGGTTCAAATCTACTTTAGAGATATCACCATCGTGAATATTTTTACCAGCATCAGCTTCAATATGCGCAAAACCAACACGGATAGTTTTTGTAGAACCATCTTCTAAATCTATATCTAAACTACCATTTTGTATAACAGGCGTATAAAACTGTGTGATTTGATATGCTGATGGAGAATCAGGGTAAAAATATGATTTACGATCAAAATAAGATTCACGATTTATAGTAGCACCTATTGCAGTACCTAACATAACAGCTTTTTGTAAAACCTCTTTATTTAAAACAGGTAAAGCTCCTGGAAGTGCTAAACAAGTTGGACAAGTATTAATATTTTGTTTGTGATTAAAACTCGTAGGACACGAGCAAAAAAGTTTTGTATTTGTGTTTAATTGAACATGGACTTCAAGACCGATAACAACTTCAAACATAGAATTCCTTAGATAAATGGTTTATTTATAGTTGATTCTATCCAATTAAACCAAAATCTATAATGAAACAAACTCCATCATCATTGTTTACAGCTTTGAGTACCCCATTATGATGTTTCTCTATAATAGTTTTTGCCATATACAACCCAAGCCCTGCCCCATTTTTCTCATTTTTTGTTGAGAAATAGGGATCAAAAATATTTTTAATAATTGCTTTATCAATACCACCCCCATTATCACAAATAGTTAATCTATGTTTATCTACTGATATTGTAATCTTTGGATTTAGCACCTTTTTTTCTATTAAATTCTCTTGAGCATTTTGTATTATTTTTACAATAACTTGAACAACCTGATTTTGATAAATCTTTATCATCTCATTCTCGTTTTTATAATTACAAAGTAGCTCAATATTGTCTCTTTTAATATCATCTTGTTTAACTCTTAATACCTGTGAAACCACTTGTTTAAGTGTTGTTTGCTCAAAGTGATTGTCTGGTTTATAAAAATCTCTAAAATCATCAATGATATTTGTAAGATTAGCAATAAAAATCTCCATCTTTTTAAACTCTTCTAAAAAAAATTTATTTTGCTCTTTTGTATCAGGATTATCTTCTCCAAATTCTATACTTAACTCTAAATTTAAAGCGGTTGAAGCTATCGCACTCAAAGGTTGTCTCCATTGATGAGCTAACATACTTATCATCTCACCCATTTCAGCCATACGAGATTGTTCTGTTAGTTCTTGAAGTCTAAACTCCCTTTTCACTTTCGCCAATAACTCTTTTGGTTTAAATGGTTTTGTAATATAATCAATACCACCAATCTCATAAGCTTCCTCTATCGAATCTTCATCCGTTTTTGCAGTTATAAATATGATGGGTATATTTTGTGTTTCTTCTTTAGATTTTAAAATTCTACACACTTCAAATCCATCCATATCAGGCATCATTATATCAAGAAGTATTAAGTCGATATCTATCTTTTGAAGAATGTTTATCGCTTTTTCACCACTAAGAGCTGGGATAATATTATATCCATCTCCCAATAAATCAATTAATATCTCTATATTTATTTTTGTATCATCTACAACTAATATATTAAATCTACTTTTAATCATTATGTTTTCTCGTTGGCAAATATTAGAAATATTCTAACTAGCCAAACTTTAACTATCACTTAAC
>JAYEKJ010000017.1:0-3763 GCA_034660975.1 Campylobacterota bacterium | reverse complement strand
TAAATTCTGCACTATATGTTGTTCTTTTTCTGCTCATTTTATCACCCTCTATTTTTATTGTTTAATTTTACTCTTTTGAGAATTAAACTTTAGAAAAAGTTGTTTGTTTTTCTTGGGGTATTATATATCAACAGTAGAGATATCTGATGTATTTGCAAATGTCGTCATGGTTTCTAAAATAGCTCCAGAATCTGTATCCATTAATATGATGAACAACGGTATTATTAAACCATTGGTCTAAAACATAATGTAAGAATATATTTGCCAACATTGGACTTAGGATACTTCCTTGAGGTGTCCCTGTATCTGATTTTACTAGAAGATTATTATCAATGTATCCTGCTTTTAAAAATCTATTTATTAAGAATAATAAACTTGTATCTTTTATTCTTATTTTTAGAAAATCTAAAAGTAAATCGTGTTCAACATTATCAAAGAAACCTTTAATATCTACCTCAACTATATGATTTACAGGTTTAAAATTAATACTATCTCCTATAACCTTTAATGCTTGATGGGCATTTTTACTAGGTCTAAAACCATAAGAGAAGTTAAAGAAGTCTGCTTCATAGATACTACCTATAATTCTAGCAATACCACTTTCAACTATTTTATTTTCAATAGAAGAAATTCCTAAAGGTCTTAATTCATTATTAGCTTTAGGGATAGATACTCTTCTTGCAGGTAATGATTTAAAAGCTTTTCTTTTCAATTTTGAAACTAAAGTTTCTAAATTATTATCCAAATCTTTTTTATATTCTAACCAACTAACTCTATCAACTCCTACTGCCTTGTTTCTATCAAGGTTTAAGTAGCAGTCTTTAAGAAACTCAACATTAAGATGATGAGCTAAACTCATAAACTCAAATATTGGGTCACTTTTTGCACAATATGATATAGAAGATAACTTTTCCAAAGTTTTATTCAGTTCAGTGCTTGACATTGTAAAATTACCTCCTTTCATTAAATTTTTCGTTCAATTTACTTATGACATTCAGTCATAAGCTTGCCCTCTCTCTTCTCTTCGAGTGACATCCTGTCTCAATGAGCATTACCTCATTTTTACACCTCTACTATAAACTAGTCCGACTACCTTAGTAAGTTCTTGCCTAACCTCTTCAGTTCCAACAACAACATTCAGAAATACTAAGGTTCTCCCAAGTTCCAAAACAATCAATTCGACTACTTAGCACACGGACTTAGACCCCGACACTTCTAATATAAACTTACCATATCGCTTATATTAGTTCTGACTTCCAGTAAATGAAAACTTTGGTCAAGTGTAATATGGATTATTACGGGGTTCAACACCTTCACGCTTTCGCATTGCGGCTGATAGTCTGCCCTTACTACAGCTTCAAATTATTTGTTACCGCCTAATCTGTGTAGTTTGGTCCAGACTGATGGCTAATCTTTATCTGGGCTGGATTGTCCAACTTGATTGCCTTAGCTTTGCTTGGCACACTCATTTTATACTCCTATTTTACGAATTATTTTTTCACTTTCACCCTCTTTTTTATAAAAAATTGTCACTTTTTTATCAAAATTAGGATGTACAAGCTGAACAACACCTATACCATTTATTGGCTTTTTTACAAATTCTTTAAAAGTAGGTGCTATTTGTCCTGTTTTTTCATAAATGAAATCTTCAATTACTCTACTATTGTTTTGTAGTTTTTTAAATTCCCAACTATAGTCTAGTCTTTCGTTTTGTGTGGGATTTTTTGTAATTTTATCCACCCATCTCATCCAATTTAGTTCTCTATCTCTTAGGTTATTTTTATTATTTTTGAATAATAAAAACTTTTGAAACTCTGTATCTAAGTCATTATTTAAGTTTTTGTTTTCAAAATAGTTTCTCATCGTCTCTGTTATCGTTGTTGTAGTTGTTTGTACTATTGTATTATTAGTAATAGTACTATCATTAGTAATATGGTCGTACTCTTCCTTAACAATAACACTACCACTAACATTAACTGTTTTAACATTAACATCTAACTGTTCATCGTTTATAGTACTACCTAGATCACTATTCATCAACACACTTAAATCTTTAAAATCTGAACCGTTGTTATTTATTTGTTTTGATTTCATTTTTAGCTGTATTGCCTTAAGCCAAATATCAATCAAATCTTCTTTAATGTCAATTGTACATTTTCTGCTGTTATTATTTTTGTACCCAAATAATAAATTAACTGTATAACGTATTAATTTACAGTCTTTACCACCGTTACAAGTAAGTTGTACATTTCCACCTGTAAATTCATCTACAGTGTAGTTAGTATCTCTTATTATTGTATTGTTTATCAGTTTTAGATACTGGTCATCAGTAAAATCATTCATAATTTCTCTTTTTAAGCAGCCGCTATTACTTTTTTAATATACTTTTGAATGTCTGAATGTTTCCAAAAAACCGAACCTTGTACTCTAATTGAAGCTGGGAATTTACCCTCACGTCTCAATTCGTATATTTTTGCTTTTGATAAACTCACATACTCTACTACTTGTTTTATTTTTAATAATTTTTCTTCTTTTTCCATTTTTAATCCTTTTATTTTTTTATATAACAATCTATTTTGTAGTTTTAACTACAACATTTTTTTCGCTTATAGCACGACTACGGATGAACTTGACTATTAAACACCCCGATTGTTATTTTGTAGATTTTTGACAATGTAATTTAAAGAGAACATAGTGTATAATGATATTCATATGTCTATTAATGAATATCTTCATATTCAAAAGTATATTATAGTATTTATTAATCTATGCTTAAATATATAATAGAATATAATTATATTTAAAAGGTTATTATTATGTTTGATTTTGAAAAAATATCCAAAGTGAGAAAAAAACTTGGATTTAAATCGCGAGAAGATTTTGCAACATCTTTATCTATTCCATTTGCAACCCTAAGAAGCTATGAAACAGCTAGTGTTGAGAACATACCTCATAGTTTTTTTAATATATTGCAACAAAAATTTAATATAAATATTAATTATTTTTTTAAAGAAAATGAATCAATGCTCCTTGATGATTCCATTGTTTCAATTAATCAAAAAAATAATGGTAGAGCTGCAGGTAGAGACTTCAATGAGAGCAATAATCTTCTTACTGATTTAGATAATGTTACAGTATCACTTATTATTAAATGTATCAGTAAACATGGAGAGGATGATGTTCAAGATAGGCTCTATCGGATGAGCAGAGAGTAATATAATATGCCTGATATTAATCAAGGTGATAACGGTAAAGCTGCAGGTAGAGATTTTATTGAAAATCAAACTAATAATTTTTTATTCAAATCCAAAACTTTATCAAAAATATTTTCTGATTGGCACACAGTACGCACCGTCATAAAAGTACCTATTTTTTATATATTTAATTTTTTATTTTTTTGTACCTTTTGTTTTTCATTATATATATTGAAAAATTTTAATTTTAATTCTAGTTATGATTTATTTATTAATTCAATTATGTCTATTTTAATATTTAATATTTATTCGCTTGTTGTTTATTTATCTAGTAAGGAAAAAGAAAAAGTACATCATTTTAGTGATAGGATTTATATAATACCTATTTTTGATATTCTATTGTTTTATGTATTATTTGGATATATCAATTAAATTGATACCCTAATTAATCTAAAGAGGGTTTAATTCCCCGACCCTTGGGTCGCTCTAAAGTTATGATATAATATTTTATGAGTGATGAACATATATACAAGAGTCATAATAAAACTTTATTGCTATATCATTTTGTA
>JAYEKJ010000016.1:0-3769 GCA_034660975.1 Campylobacterota bacterium | reverse complement strand
AAGTAAAAATTTTATAGACTAAGAATCTATTCTATACATAAATACTTGAAATTTATAGTTTTCAAAAATTAATTCTTCTACTTTTCCTAAATTTAGGGCTTTAGATTTGGTTCATCGGATTTACCTACTGGAAAACTGGACTTCTCTGTAGTTAATAGTAAATTTAGGGAAATTTAGGTGGGTGTTTACCCACACTTTTTTAGAAGGAACCGTATTTTTTATTAGAATTCATGGAGACAATCATCCTCAACAATTAAAACATCTCAAAGTAAACGGAAGTGAATATGCACTTAGACCATCAAATGGTGGTGTAATGTCATCTATACTAAGTGGAGCATCTCAAAGTACTTCATGGGGATATGTGGAATGCGTAATCAAACAAAAAGATATACCTCAAGATGTATTAAATAATGGAGGAATAATCAAAATCACACTCGATAATACAGATTATGACCACCACTTCTACTTTGGAGAACATGGTACATACTTTGTAAATCCAAAAGAAACTGTAAAGGATTAGGATATGAAAGAGTTTAAAGTAAAAATTGATGGCTTATATGAGGGCATTGCCCAATATGAAGATTTAGAAAATATGTTAGAGCAAAAAGTATATACAGATCCAGATGGACCAATTCCTAATAGAAAGATGTATATAGATGATATTGAGATTGACAGAACTGCCTTAGAAAAATTAATTGCTAGCAAGCAACATATTGATTATTTGGAATCTACAGACTGGTATGTGACAAGACTAAATGAAACTAGCAAAGCAATACCTGATGATATCAAACAAAAAAGAGATGAATGTAGAGCAAAATTAAATGAATGATTTAACATTTAGCACCAGAGAATTTATAACTATCTTAGGGATAGTTATAAGTTGGGTGATAGCATTTTATACAGTTAAATTCAAAACAGCCTCTAACGAAGAAGCTGTTAAAAAAATAGCAACAAGACTTGATTTAAAAGATAAAAGAATTAGAAACCTTGAAGATGAAAAAATAAGACTTGAAAGTACATATCTTACATCATCACAAGCTTATAAAAAATTTGTATCTAAAGAAGAATTAAAAATGCTAGAAGAGAAAATAGATATGAAAATAACTAACATAGACAATAACACAAGGCAAACCCTTGACCTGATAAGAAGCTTTATGTTAAATACGAAGGGATAAAAATGTTTGGAAATTTATTTGGAACAAAAGAGGTAGTTAATGGCGGTATTAATCTAATAGATAATGCTTTTTATACTGACCAAGAAAAAGCTAATATGAAAGTAAAACTATTAAAAGCATATGAACCTTTTAAAATAGCTCAAAGATATTTAGCTTTTATGTTTACAGGAAGTTTTATAATAGCATTTTTACTATGTTTATTGTTTTATAGTTTTAATATTGAATATAAAGGGATATTAGAAATTATTGAAACCTTTAATATAGATATGATTGTAGTTACAATTATTGGCTTTTATTTTGGTGGTGGAATGCTTGAGAGCCTTAAAAAGAGAAAAACAGATGACTAAGCTAGAGATACAAGAAAGCTATGGTATTAGACCACAAATAGACCTTTGGACGATTTGTCAAGAGGTTTGCGAGTGTTTAGGAAATGGTGTAAATAATACAGCTGATATATTTGTACATGAGATTATGGGAGTTGAAACTGATCATGGAACTATAAGAGATTTAACAGTTGGAAGAGCAGGTACTGGAGTATGTCAATTTGATGAGATGCCATTTTATGATAGACAATCAAGATATGAAGAAAAACATATTAAAAAAATACTTGAACACTTTGATATAGACATGAGTAGATGTACTTGGGAAGAGTTAGAACTAAGTCCACTAAAGAGTGCAATAGCATGTAGATTATATTTTAAAGCTTATAAAGAACCAATACCAGCCGATATATTAAATCGTGCTAAACAATGGAAAGAGCTATATAATACAGAGGATGGAGATGGAGATGGAACGGTTGAGCATTATTTAGAGATGAATAAGAACTATGATAATAAACACAATAACGAATAGTGTAATTACTATATACATATTAGCATAATATAAGTTTAAAATAATTATAATTTCATATATATGTAAAAGGAATATTTATGATACATAATAATGAAAAAGAACTATTACTAAAGATACTTAATGGTATAGAAAAATTAAATATGCTTTTGCCAAGTGAAATATCTCTAAGCGAACTATCCAACCTTACAGGCAAGTCCCCAAATACCTTACGAAAATATCTTATAACTAACTTTGAGCCTGAGGTGGGGTATAAGAAAAAAGGTGGTAAAATCTATGTGAAACAGGATGTGGTACTTCGCATAAGGAAACATTATGGGAAGTAAACAAGGTTGGGATATACCCAACAAACGAAATAGAAAAACTGGTAAACTTGAGAGCATGAATGTTATTTATGTGCTTGGAACTGTTGATGGTCAATTTTATAGAAAATCAACAAAAAAAGAAGCAAGTAAAATTAACATCGCATGGATCAAAAAAAACCATAGAGATGTTCTTTTAAAACTTATTGCTAATGATAAAGAAAAAATGATACCAATCAAACAAGATGATTTAGAAAGTTTTGGACTAATGGTACTTGAAACAACAGCTCGAGGCAGAAGAAGTGCTAATTCTCAAAAGTGTAAGATAGGTAATTTTAAAAACCATATCTTGCCATACTTTGAGAACTACTCTTTAAATGATATAAAAACTACAGATGTAGAAATTTGGCAAAATAAACTTTTACAAAAGTATTCAACATCAACAGTTAAAAAGTGTAGAGATATTTTAAATCTAATATTTAAAAAAGCTCAAGCTGATGATTTGGTAAACAAAAACTATGTTGAATTTGCTGATAATGTTGCTGTAAAAAGTAAAAAGAAAGTTCCGTACACAAAAGAAGAGCTTAGACTTATGGTTGAACATAGCACTGGATGGTTTAAACTGTATCTAATACTTGTATTTTCTACAGGTCTTAGAATTGGTGAAGCCATTGGATTACAGTGGGAAGATATAGATTTAAATAATGGTTTTATAGATTTGAAAAGATCTATAAGTAAAGGTGTCATAGTTGATGAAACTGATGAGACTAATAAAACTAAAAATCATAAAAGAATTATCCCACTTGATAATACACTCAAAAAAGAGTTATCAACTTACTTTATAGATAGACCTGATGATACATGGCTATTTGTAAATAAATATGGTGATCACTTTGGAGATAGTAAAACTTTAAATAGATACTACTGGAAACCATTACTTGCCAATTTAGATATTGAAGATAGAACTATGTATGCAACTAGACATACATTTGTAACATTGATAAAAAACAATGGAGCAGATACAGCTTGGTTAAAATCAGTAATTGGACATAAGCAAAGTTCAACCGTGCTTGATGATGTGTACTTTACGCACCAGTCAAGTCAAAAAGATATAAAACTAGCTAACAACTTTTTTCATATGCTATCTGCTGAATCAAATCAAATTTGTGAAAATGTTTAAATCATTTCAAGGAAAGTTTTTGCAAAATACAAAACCGCTATTCGCTACTTTTGCCGACTTTTTGCCGACCAAGATTTTGGGCATAAAAAAAAGCCTTATCCAAAAGACTCGTAGAGTCGATAGAATAAGGCTTTGTGAATGGTGTCAAGAGGGGGACTTGAACCCCCGACCCCCGGCTTATGAGACCAGTGCTCTAACCAGCTGAGCTACCGTGACACGCTTAAGAGGTTGAAATTATATCTTTCCTAGCTTAAAAAAAGATT
>JAYEKJ010000015.1:0-3772 GCA_034660975.1 Campylobacterota bacterium | reverse complement strand
ATATATATAAAGACATGGGGTTAGATATCAAAAAACGATTAAGGGGTATGAAAGAGTTTGGAGATCACTATCTAGCTTATTCTACGGCAAAGATACCACCGAATATAAAGGATCTTCTTAGAAATAAAAAAGAAACTCTATGGATTAGGATGAACAATAAAGAGTATATCAGTTACACTACAAACCTTTATGATGTCTCAAAAACCAACCTAGGACATAAAGTTTTTATTATAGATATATCTCACGAATATAATGCTTTAATTACAAATATAAAACAGTATGGGCTAATCATGATATTTGGAACTATTATGATGCTTTTTCTTGGATATAGACTTGAAAAATTTAAACAAAAAAAGATAGATGACACTTTAGAAACCCTTGAAAATAGCCAAAAAAAACTTGAACAAGCCAAAAAAAAAGCAGAAGAAGCAAACAATGCAAAAAGTGATTTTCTTGCAAATATGAGTCATGAGATTCGTACACCAATGAATGCTATCCTTGGCTTCATACAGCTTCTTCAAAAACATGAAACAGATAATGAAAAACTAAAAAAGCTAAATATAATTCAATCCTCTGGAAATAGTTTACTAGCAGTTATAAATGATATTTTAGATTTTTCTAAAATCGAAAGAGGAAAACTTGATGTTGAAAAACAGAATTTTGAACTCAAAAAACCTTTTGAAGAGAGTACAACTCTGTTGTTTGAAAAAGCAAGTGAAAAAGGGATTAACACACAATTATATTTTGATGCCCAATTACCAAAATTTGCAATAGGGGATGCTCTACGCATTAAACAAGTAGTATCAAATCTACTTAATAATGCCATTAAATTTACAGATTCTAAAGGTTCTATCTCAGTAAAAGTAGATTACGATACTTCAAAAAAGTTAATTATCTGTACAGTTGAAGATAATGGTATTGGTATTTCAAAAGATAAAATCGAATATATTTTCACATCATTTTCACAAGCTGACACCTCTACAACTAGAAAATATGGTGGCACAGGTCTTGGGCTTACAATTAGTTCTCAACTAATTAAACTTATGGGTGGAGAGCTTAGAGTAGAGAGTATAATTGGTGAGGGAAGTAGCTTTATATTTTCATTACCACTATTTGATGAGATAGAATTATTGGAGAATAATGAAGATGTTATAGATGAAGAGAAAATGGAAGAAAATGATGCCGAGACAATTTTTGAAGGAGCTGTCTTACTAGTAGAGGACAACCGTGCAAACCAAATGCTTATGGGAATTTTTTTAGATGAGTTTGGATTAGAATATACCATTGCATCTGATGGTATTGAAGCTATATCAACATTTAAAAATAACAAATTTAACATTATACTTATGGATGAAAATATGCCAAATATGAACGGTCTTGAAGCTACTAAAAAAATCATAGCTTATGAAAAAGAACATAACTTAATTCATACACCTATTATTGCTGTAACAGCTAATGCACTCACTGGTGATCGTGATTATTTTACTAAAGATGGTGGGATGGATGATTATCTTGCAAAACCGATTGATCATAAAGACTTAGAGAGGATTTTAGGGATTTACTTAAAGAGGGTGTAAAAATAAATGGTTCTTTATAAAAACGAGAAGAAATTCTCGTTTTTATAGAGTTATTACATCCCCATCCCTGGCATTCCACCCATATTAGGCATACCACCACCCATATCAGCAGGTGCTGGAGTCTCTTCTGGAATCTCAAAAATCGCAGCTTCTGTAGTTAAAAGTAAACTTGAAACAGAAGTAGCGTTTGTAAGAGCAACGCGTGATACTTTAAGTGGATCAATGATTCCCGCCTTAAACATATCTACATACTCACCATTTGCAGCATTAAAACCAGTGTTTTGATTCTCTGCCAACTCAACAGCATTTACAACTACACCAGTATCATAACCAGCATTTTGGGCAATTTGCTTGATTGGTGCTTTTATAGCACGAAGGATAATCTCACAACCGATTAATTGGTCACCTTCTAAATCAAGAGAAACTTTTGCACCAGCACGAACTAAAGCAGCTCCACCACCAATAACGATTCCCTCTTCAACAGCAGCTTTTGTTGCACTTAGTGCATCATCAACTCTATCTTTTTTCTCTTTCATCTCAGTTTCAGTTGCAGCACCAACCTTGATAACTGCCACACCACCTGAAAGTTTTGCAAGTCTTTCTTGAAGTTTCTCTTTGTCATACTCAGAAGTTGTTGCATTCATCTGAACTTTAATCTCAGCGATTCTAGCCTTAACAGCCTCATCTTCACCAGCACCATTTACAATAACAGTATTATCTTTATCAATAATTACACGAGTAGCTTGACCTAACATTTGAATGTTAGCACCCTCTAAAGTGTGACCTGTCTCTTCTGAGATAACAACACCAGCAGTTAAAGTTGCGATGTCAAGAAGCATAGCTTTTCTTCTATCACCAAAACCTGGAGCTTTAACAGCAGAGATATTTAAAACACCACGAAGTTTATTTACAACTAAAGTTGAAAGTGCTTCACCCTCAACATCTTCAGCGATGATAAGTAAAGGACGATTAGTTTTTTGAACTTGCTCTAAAAGTGGAAGTAACTCTTTAAGTGAAGATATTTTACCATCCATCATAAGAATCCAAGGATTCTCAATCTCAGCAATCATCTTCTCAGCATTTGTGATAAAGTACGGGCTTAAATAACCACGATCAAACTGCATCCCCTCAACAACATCAAGCTCATCAGAGATTCCCTTAGCTTCCTCAACAGTGATAACACCATCTTGACCAACTCTATCCATCGCTTCAGCAATCATATCACCAATAGCTGTATCAGAGTTAGCAGAGATAGTAGCAACTTGTGCAATATCTTGTTTGCCATTTACAGTTTTGCTAGATGCTTTAAGGTTTTCTAAAATAGCTTCACAAGCTTTATCCATACCACGCTTAACTTCAACAGGGTTTGCACCAGCAGTTATATTTCTAAGACCCTCAGAAAAAATCGCATTTGCAAGAACTGTTGCAGTAGTTGTACCATCACCAGCCTCATCAGCAGTATTTGATGCTACCTCTTTTACAAGCTGAGCACCCATATCTTCTAGTTTGTCTTTAAGTTCAACTTCACGAGCAACAGAAACACCATCTTTAGTTATAACTGGAGCACCATAACTTTTTTGAATAAGAACATTACGACCACGAGGACCCATTGTTACTTTTACAGCGTTTGTTAGTTTTTCAACACCACGAGCTAAACTATTTCTTGCATCATCCGAAAATATAATCTCTTTTGCCATCAAATTATCCTATTATTCCAAAAATATCATCAACATCTAGTACTAAAAACTTATCAGCACCCATTGAAACTTCATTACCAGCATACTTACCAAAAAGTACAACATTACCATTTACTAAAACCTCTACCTCTTTACTCACAGCAACGACTTCACCACGAGATGGTTTTTCTTGTGCATTATCAGGGATAATAATCCCAGAGATTGTAGTGTTTGCTTCCTCTACTCTTTTAACTAAAACTCTATTTCCTAATGGTTGAAAGTTCATATAATTCCTTCTTCTATTATATAGTTTATTTATTGATGGAACTTTACCATAAATTTTATAATTATTTGTAGCAATTAAAAAAAATTAATCATTTTTTTAATACTAAAGGAAACATAAAGGTTTATATGACTATAATTCCACCCTAACAAACGGATGTCAGGGTAGCTCAGCTGGTTAGAGCACTGGTCTCATAAGCCGGGGGTCGGGGGTTCAAGTCCCCCCTCTGACACCAT
>JAYEKJ010000014.1:11017-17426 GCA_034660975.1 Campylobacterota bacterium | reverse complement strand
TAAAGGGTATTAATAATGAAACAGGTATTATCGATTTTAGGTTCTATGAAGAGTATGGCAGTTTTGATGCTGATTTTTGCATTTGCTAGTGGTTATGCAACATTTATTGAAAATGACTATGGAACAATAACAGCAAAAGCTGATGTTTACAACGCTAGATGGTTTGAGATACTACTTTGGTTGTTAACTGTAAATCTTATATTAAATATTTTTAAATACAAAATGTTTACACTTAAAAAAGCCCCCCTATTTATATTTCATATCGCTTTTATAATTATAATTTTTGGCGCTGCTGTTACCCGTTATGTTGGTTATGAGGGTAGTATGCATATCCGTGAGGGTAGTAGTGCTTCAACAATGATTAGTACAGATACTTACTTTATAGTTGATGCAAAAGCAGATAATGAAAATGTGGTAGATTCACAAACGCTGTATCTATCTAAGAGAACTTCAAATAGTCTCTCTTCTAGTTTAGAAATTGCTGGAAAAAATGTAGAGGTTGAGCTTATAGAGTATATCCCAGACGCTATAGAAACAGTTGTGGCAAATAAAACGGGTAAAGCAATCGCTCAGATGATGGTGACTGGAAATGGACAAGGTGAGCCAATAACGCTAAAAGATGGTGAATATTATGAATCTGATAGTTTTGTTTTAGATTTTAATTCTGGTAAACAATTCAACAAGCAAGTTATAAAACTGTTTGTAAAAGATGATAAGTTTTTTATGAATCATAATATCCCTTTAGAGTATTTAAAAATGGATGATGGCTCAAAAGGCACTTTGGAGATTAATGAGAATGAGTCTTTTACAACAAGAACACTCTTTAGTTTTGAAGGTGCTGGTTTTGTTCTTCGTCAATTTTTGCCACACGCAGGTACAAAAATTGTGTCTAATCCAAAAGCTTCACCTACGAGACCGGGATATGATGGGCTTCGTTTTAAAGTTAGTGTAGATGATATATCTCAAGATGTTCTTATCTATGGTAAAGTTGGAACTATGGCTAAAGAGTATCACAATGTGATTAATGGTGTTGATGTACATCTCTCTTATGGTTCTATAGAACTTGAGTTACCTTTTGCAATCCATCTAAAAGATTTTCAACTTGATCGCTACCCTGGTTCAATGTCTCCGGCTTCTTATGCAAGTGAAGTTGTTTTAATGGATAAAGAACAAAATATAGAGATGCCATATAGGATTTATATGAACAATATTTTAGAACATAGAGGATACAGATTCTTCCAAGCATCTTATGATCAAGATGAGAGAGGAACAGTTCTTTCCGTAAATAATGACCCAGGTACTCTACCTTCGTATATAGGTTATTTTCTTTTAGGTTTAGGGATGTTTTGGTCACTTTTTTCAAGACAAAATAGATTTCAACAGTTAAAAGATAAAGCTAAAAAAGCACATGAAAAACAAGCTTTGGGATTTTTAATATCTTTAGGTTTGCTATTTAGTGTAGCTCCAACTTATGCAAATGAGTTGAATCCAACTATCAAAACGATACTCTCATTTGATAAAGCCCATGCAGAAAAATTTGGGCAATTGGTTATCCAAGATAGTGGTGGTAGAATGAAACCATTAGATACACTCTCAACAGAGATTCTAGCAAAGGTTTATAAAGGTTCTGAAGTAACTATCGGCACTCAAACGCTAACATCAAATCAAGTTGTACTAGGGATGATGATTAAACCTGATTTATATAGAGATATGAAAATTATTCGCACCAAAGATAAAGAGGTAAATAAGCTACTAGGGATAAAAACAGATGCTACCCATACCTCTTTTGCACAGTTTTTCGATGATGCAATTAATATGAGAGGTTATAGGTTAGCTGAGGCAGTTGATAATGCTATGAGAAAAGAGGCTAAATATAGAGATAAACTTGATAAAGCTGTACTAAAAGTTGATGAGAGAGTAAATATCTGTTATATGGTTTATACCGGAGCATTAATCAAAATATGGCCAAAACCAAATGATGTTAATAACAAATGGTTTGCTACCATAGATGCTCTTCAAACTTTCAATGAAGAGGATGCAAACAGGTTGAGAGCTGTTGCAGTTACTTATTTTAGTTCAATAGATGATGCTTTAAGTAGTGGTGATTGGAGTAATGCAAACGATGCAGTTAGTAAAATAGCAGGGTATCAAAAGTTTTATGGCTCAGAGGTTTATCCAAGTGAAAACAGAATCTTAGCTGAAGTTTTTTACAACGAAGCTAAAATCTTTGAAAGACTCTATCCACTTTACTTATTGGTTGGTTTTGTATTACTGATTCTTAGTTTCGCTAAAATTTTAAAACCAAAGTTTCAAATAACAATATATACTAAAGTTACACTAGTTCTTTTGATTCTATTTTTTATAGCTCATACAGTTGGACTAGCAAATAGATGGTATATCTCAGGTCATGCTCCGTGGTCCGATGGTTATGAATCTATGATCTATATAGCGTGGGCAACAGTTTTAGCAGGGTTTATTTTCTCAAAACGCTCATCTATGACAATGGCATCAACTGGTGTTTTATCAGGACTTATTTTATTTGTAGCACACTTAAATTGGATGGATCCACAAGTTACAAATCTTGTTCCTGTTCTTAACTCTTATTGGTTAAGTATCCATGTTTCTATGATTACTGCGAGTTATGGTTTCTTAGGTTTAGGTGCATTATTAGGGTTTATTGTGATAATATTATTTATATTTAAAACAGATAAAAACTCTAAACATATCTCTTTATCTATCAAAGAGTTAAACTCTATCAATGAGATGAGTTTAATGGTTGGTCTTGTTCTTTTAACTATTGGAAACTTTCTAGGTGGTGTTTGGGCAAATGAATCATGGGGTAGATACTGGGGATGGGATCCTAAAGAGACATGGGCATTAGTTACTATTTTAATCTATGCAGTTATTTTACATCTAAGATTTTTAAAATCACTTTATAGTGAATTTAATTTTGCAGTTATCTCATTGTTGTCTTTTTCATCAGTTATTATGACATACTTTGGAGTAAACTTTTACCTTGCTGGTTTACACTCTTATGCAAAAGGTGATCCAGTTCCGATTCCAGATTTTGTTCCTATAACTTATGGAATTTTATTTGTGGTTATAGCATTAGCTTTTAGAAATAGAAAATTAGCATAAAAGATTTTTTATGGAGTTTAAAGGTTTCAGTAAAAAAACTTTACCATTTTTAGAGTCTATTCGTAAAAATAATAACAAAGAGTGGTTTGAAACACATAGAGAGAGTTATGAAAAATATATACTAGAACCATCTCGTGCATTTGTAGAGGAGTTTGGAGAGCATCTCCAAGCTCTTGAGCCAACTATAAAATTCTCTCCTAAAATCAATAAATCACTATTTAGAATCTATCGAGATACAAGAAGAATGGGTGCAATTAAAGTACCACTAAAACATAGAATCGGTGTAATATTTTGGCAAGGAAGTGGTAGCAGAATGCAAACATCCTCTTTTTACCTACACTTCTCACCAGATGAACTTTTTGTAGCAGTTGGTGTGAGATGGTTTGAAAAACCTATGCTTGATGCTTATCGTGAGTATATAAAAGATGAAAAAAGAAGAGTTGCATTAGATAAACTTTTAAAAGAGTTAGATTCTAAAGGGTATAAAACCATAGAGAAAGGGTATAAAAGATTCCCAAGAGGTTTTAAAGCCGATATGAGTAGTGCAGAGCTTAGTTTATATAAAGGGATGGCAACATATAAAGTACTAGACCCTAAGCTTATAGAAAATGGTGATAAACTTATAGATACACTTTATAGAATCTATGAAGAGATGCTACCACTCCAACAAGTAGTTTATGAGATTAGTTTGAGAGTTAAAGAGGATTAAAGATATTGTTTAATCAAAGATAAGTATAATACAAAGCAAGATAAAATGGAGATAAAAATTGATTAGTGATGAAATTGAAAAAGATAAGCCAGTTGATGAATCTGTAATAATTGATAATGTTATAACAAACCCTTTTTCTACAAAAGATATTAAAATTTCAAATGCAATAGTTTTACTTCCATCATTAGTTAAAAGATTAGAATATGGCGAAATAATAAATCCTGACTTTCAAAGAAATGCAGATTTATGGACAAATAAGCAGATGAGCAGATTGATAGAATCTATCCTTTTAAAGTTACCTCTTCCTGTGTTTTATTTTGATGTGAGTAATCCTGAGAAGTGGATTATTGTTGATGGACTTCAAAGATTATCTACAATTAATAAATTTTTTGTTGAAAAAAAATTAGTCTTAAATCATTTAGAGTTTTTAACAGACTTAAATGGTAAAGGTTATGATGATTTAGAGAGACATTTTTTAAGAATCATAGACGATACAGAATTTATAACATACCAAATAGAAGCTCAAACACCTAAAAAAGTAAGGTACTCTATATTTAATAGAATCAACACAGGGGGACTCTCTTTAAATGCACAAGAGATTAGACAAGCATTAAATCAAGAGGGTAAAGGTGTTAGTTTTTTAAAAGAGGTATGTGAAGATAATAATTTTAAAAATATAGTTAAAGTAAGTTCAAAAAGGATGCTTGACAGAGAATTAGTGTTAAGGTTTATTGCATTTAAATTAACAAACTATCAAGATTTTAATTTTAATAATATGAGTGATTTTTTAGATGAAGCTATGGAAAAACTTGATGTTATTAAGAATAATGAGGAATTAGAAGAACTTAAAAGAGAACTTATAGATACATTGAAGTTTTCAGAACTTATACTTGGAAATAATCACAGATTTAGTCGTTCTATTGCAGATAGTAAAAAGACAAATACTCTCAATAGGTCTTTATTTGATGTTTTAACAGTATGTTTTAGTGAGATAACAGATAAAGAGAAATTTTTAGAAAAAAAAGAGTTATTTATGAATAAATTCTTAGAGCTACTACAAAATGAAAATAGTGATTTTTCTAAAGCTATTACAGAGGGAACAAGTTCTAAAGGTATGATAGAGAGTAGATTTGAGATAATAGATAGTTTAATAAAAGAGGTTTTAGATGAAAATTGATAGAGTAAAAGTCAAAAACTTCAAAAGTCTTAGAGAGGTTGATTTAACACTTAATAATTTAACACTTTTGTCTGGTGTTAATAGTAGTGGTAAATCTTCTTTTATTCAGACTCTTTTATTATTGAAGCAAAATCAAGAAAACATCAGTCAATTATCTACATATAATATGATAAAAAGTACAGAATCAGTCAATAATAATTTAATATATAGTTTGAAAAATAATATTGAAAAAATATTTTTAAATATTGAAAATGAATATGTATCATTAGGGAATAAAAAAGATATTTTATATCAAGATGTATTTGATGAATTTATAGCTATTGAAATATTTTCTAAAAATAATTTTTTACAGACCAAATACAATGATGAATTGAAAATAGATATTAAAGAAGAAAATCATAGTTTCTTTCAATTATTCAATTTGTTTTCATCAGATTTTCAATATATTCGTACAGATAGAATCTCCCCACAAATCACTTATCCTTTGTCGGAACAAAATATAAAAAATAATCTCATAGGATTAAGAGGTGAATACACAGCTCACTATCTAGCAGAAAATAAGAATAAAAATTTACTTATAGAGGAGCTAAAGCATAAAGAGAGTAAAACAAGCCAATTACTTGAAAACACTTCTTTATGGCTAAGTGAAATCAGCGAAAATATAGATATAGATTCAACAGTAAACCCTTCACAAAATAATGTAACACTTACTTATAACTATAAATATTCTAAAGGTACAACGAATAAATTTAATCCTTTAAATGTAGGTTTTGGTATAACCTATGTACTTCCAATAATTGTAGCTATTTTAAAATCAAAGCCAGATGATTTAATAATAATAGAGAATCCAGAATCACACTTACATCCAGCAGGGCAGGCTAAAATTGCAGAATTATGTGCCATTGCATCCTCTTGTGGTGTTCAAATTATTGTAGAAACACATAGTGACCATTTTTTGAATGGTGTGAGAGTTGCTACTAAAAAAGGAATTTTAAAACCTGAAGATTCTAGTATCTATTATTTTAGAAAAGAGAAAGATGAGTTGGAAACAAAAGTAGATAAAATCAATATAGATGAATATGGAAATATAGACAACTATCCAAAAGGTTTTTTTGATGAATGGGATAATAAACTAGATGAGTTATTAGGTCTATAAATTGGATGTTTTAATAAATGAATTATCTTTAGATGGACAGTTTTCAGATAAGGATAATTTTTTAGATAATCTTGAAGCAATTTTGCCATCAATAAAACTTTTAGAAGAGTTAGAAATAAACTTATTTAAGAACCATTTGTTTTTTAGTTCACAAATAACAAGTGATAATATATTCTCAGATATAGTAAAATCAAAAGATAGCAGAATAAGAAAATTAAAATCTTATCTA
>JAYEKJ010000014.1:0-10917 GCA_034660975.1 Campylobacterota bacterium | reverse complement strand
AGAAGAGTTAGAAATAAACTTATTTAAGAACCATTTGTTTTTTAGTTCACAAATAACAAGTGATAATATATTCTCAGATATAGTAAAATCAAAAGATAGCAGAATAAGAAAATTAAAATCTTATCTACTTAAATTATCAAATAATCCTCCATTTTGGAATGACACTCAAATACATGATTGTAATAATTCTGTGTATTTTTATAATCTTGAAAATATTTGTAACTCTTCATTAGCAGAAAGCAGTCAAAGAGATAAAGTTATATTGTCATTTACTCATAATAAATTTTTAAATGAAAAGATTGAAATCAAAAAAGACGAAGATATTATTAACCTATTTAACTTAATAAATTGTAATCATTTTTTAGATTATCTTTATTTGATAGATAAAATAAGTCCATTAAATTTTTGTTTAAATAGATATAAAAAAACTAATTTAGATTTTACACAACTTGAAGAGGCTTATGGATTTGATATATTAAATGCAGAACAAATCCAAGCATATTTAAATAGTTTTATGAAATTTTCTTTGATGAAATGGAAAGATATTGATAGTGATGGTGGATTCCAATATAAACCGTATAATGGAGATATTTTTAAAAATACTAAGTATTCAGCAGAAAAAATAAAAAAGTTTAGAATATCTCAATTATATAGATGTTTTGGCTTTAGAAATGATAATATTTTTTATGTACTAAGATTTGAAATAGATCATAAAATAAGCGATAAAGGCTAATAAATTTGAAAATAAGAGCTAAAGCTCAATGCAGGGAGGTACTAAATGCCAAATTATAAAGAAGCAGTAATACTACTAAACATGGGTGGACCTAATAATCTTGATGAGGTTGAGATGTTTTTAAAAAATATGTTTGCAGATAAGAATATTTTAACGATGAAAAGTGATTTACTAAGAAAATTTATTGGTGGGATGATTGTTTTTAATAGATGTGAATCTTCACAAGAGATTTATAGACAACTTGGTGGGAAATCGCCTATTGTTGGGCATACTAAAAATCTAGTGAAAAAACTTCAAACAAAACTAGGTGAGAGCGTTATAGTTGATTTTGCTATGCGATACACCCCACCATTTGCTAATGAGGTTATAGAGAGATTAAATAAAGAAGATGTAGAAAAAATTTATCTCATTCCACTTTATCCGCAACAATCAACAACAACTACTAAATCATCTTTAGAAGATTTTGAAGAGTATTATCACGATTCTGAGGGTGATGCGATTTTAGTTGAGATAAAACACTTTTTTGAGAATAATACTTATAATAAAGCGATTATTCAAAGAGTAAAAGAGAAAATGTTAGAGGATGATTATAAAGATTTTGACATAATTTTTTCAGCTCATGGGCTTCCTCAAAAGATTGTAGATGCCGGTGATGTTTACCAAAGACAGGTTGAGAAGCATGTGAAAATTTTAAAAGATATGCTCCAACAGGAGGAGATGGGCTTCCATGAGGTTCATTTAGCTTATCAATCAAAAGTTGGACCGATGGAGTGGTTAAAACCATCATTAGAGGAAAAATTAGAAACTGTACGAAATAGGGGAGTGATTATATTTCCTTTAGCTTTTACTATTGATAACTCTGAAACAGATTTTGAGCTAGAGATTGAGTATAGAGAGATTGCAGAGGAGTTGGGATTTAAAGATTATCGAGTTTGTAGATGTCCAAATGATTCTGAGCTTTTTGTTGATGCTCTTAAAGAGATTTATGAGAAGATGAGATAATGAAAATAGTAATATTTGATATGGATGGAACACTACTAGATTCTAAAAAAGATATAACAAGTTCTGTAAATTATATAAGAGATTTGCACTACAATTTACCACCATTAACGGAGGAATATATAGTAAAAGTTATAAATATGCAAAACAGAAATCTTGCATTTCTCTTTTATGGGACGGAGATTTACCATGATAAAGATAAAGAGATTTTTGAGGTTCATTATGCAGAGCAATGTACTAAAAATCCTTATCTGTATGATGGTGTTTTAGAGGTTCTCAAAAAACTTGCATCATCGGGAGTAAAACTATCAGTTGCCACAAATGCACCAACACAGTTTGCCCTTAGAATGTTAGAACATCTCAAAGTTGCTGATATGTTTGATCTTATAATTGGAGCAGATAAGGTAAAAGTATCAAAGCCAGATCCTGAGATGTTAGATAAAATTCTAGATTTTTATAATTTTGATAAAGAGAAACATCAAGCTTGGATGATTGGTGATAGTTCTAAAGATATGCTGGGTGCAAAAAATGCAGGTATCGATTCTATTTTTGCTACTTGGGGCTTTTCACCAGATGGTAAACATGAAAAAGTGGTAGATAAACCAGAAGAGATTTTAAAAATAATAAATAAAACAAAGGCTTATAATGAGTAAAACAGTTACAATAATAGATACATTTGGATTCTTCTTTCGTAGTTTTTATGCACTTCCTCAACATCTTAAAAATAAAGAGGGTTTCCCTACTGGCCTTTTGACTGGTTTTACAAACTTTATAGCAACTTTGCAAAAACAGCATGATAGTGATTATATTATTTTTGCGATTGATACAAAAGGTCCAACATTTAGAAATGAGATAGATTCAAACTATAAGGCAAATCGTAAAGCACCACCACCAGAACTTACTATGCAACTCCCAATAGCGATAGAGTGGATAGATAAGATGGGCTATAAAACTTTAGGGATGGAGGGATTTGAAGCTGATGATATGATAGCTACTGTTTCACATTTAGCAAGAGAGAAAGGTTACAATGTTCGTGTAGTATCTCATGATAAAGACCTTTACCAGCTTATAGATGATGGTAATATTGTTGTAGTTGATGCGATAAAGCGAAAAACTATGGACGAGGATGCTTGTTTTCTTAAATATGGAGTTACACCAAAACAGTTTATAGATTATCAGTCAATTCTAGGAGATACTGCCGATAATGTTCCAGGGGTTAAGGGAATCGGTAAAGTTGGTGCTGAGAAACTTTTAAAAGAGTATGGTGATTTAGATAATATCTATGCCAACATTGATGCTATCAAGGGTGCGACTCAAAAGAAACTTATAGAATCCAAAGAGGGTGCATATATGTCAAAAGAGTTAGTTACTTTGAAGCAAGATGTGTTTGATTCTATAAATTTTGAAGAGTATAAAATGGATGTGGAGCATCCATTTTTAAATATCTATGATGAGCTAGTTGAGTATGAACAAAATGCGATTCTTCGTGTACTTCATGCTAAAAATATGGTGAGTGATTTTAAACAAAATGAAGCGATACAAAAAGTAGAAGTTGAGATTCAAGAGAATCCAAAACTAGATTTTAAAGCAACTCTTATCACAGATGCACAAGAGTTAAATAAAATTTTAGATGGATTAGATTCTAACACTATCGTAGCCTTTGATACTGAGACAACAGGACTTGATTATGAAAAAGATAAGTTAGTTGGCTTTAGTTTTGCTATGGATGATAAAGAAGCGTATTATGTTCCATTTAATCATTTTTATTTAGGTGTGCCTGAGCAGATAGATGAAAAAGATATAAAGAGTGCTATAAGAAAAATCTTTAACTCTAAAGTGGTTGGGCATAATATTAAATTTGATTTACATTTTGTTTCAAGATTCTTGGATGATGATAGTTTAGAGGTTTATGCAGATTCTATGATTTTAGCATGGCTTATAAATCCGGAGAGTGCTTTGGCTCTTGATAAACTTTCAGATAAACTTTTAGACCACTCTATGGTGGCTTTTAAAGATACTGTAAACAAAGGTGAGACATTTGCTGGTGTAGATCTCAATGATGCTTGTAACTACGCTGCTGAAGATGCTTTTATAACTCTAAAACTTTTTACCCTATTTTTAGAAAAGTTAGAACTTCAAAGTGCTACTCATCTTATAGAGGAATCTATGAATATAGAAGTTCCATTTATTACAACACTTTTAACGATGGAAAAAGAGGGGATAAAACTAGATTCTTCATTTTTAGAGGAGTTTAAAGTTGATGTAAAAGATACGCTTAGTGGATTAACTAAAAAGATTTATGAGTTAGCTGGAAGTGAGTTTAACATAAACTCAACAAAACAGTTAGGGGTTATACTTTTTGAAACTTTAGGACTTCCAGTTGGTAAAAAAACTAAAACTGGATACTCAACAGATGAAAAAGTATTAAAAGGTTTAAAAGATAAACATGAGATTATAACTTTACTTTTGGAGTATAGAGAGGTTTATAAACTTTACTCAACTTATATAGAGCCACTTTTAAAACTCTCAAAAGAGGATGAGCATAGTAGAATCCATACATCTTTTGTTCAAACAGGAACAGCAACAGGACGACTCAGTTCTAAGAATCCAAACCTACAAAATATCCCGGCAAGAAGTAAGTTAGGGCTTAAAATAAGAGAGGCATTTGTAGCACCTGAGGGTAAAAAACTAATAGGAATCGATTACTCACAGATTGAGCTTAGATTACTAGCTCACTTTTCACAAGATTCTGTTTTAGTAGATGCTTTTAACCACGACAAAGATATTCATCTCCAAACTGCCATAGCACTTTTTGGTGAAGAAGATGCAAGTGAAAAAAGATCAGTAGCAAAAACTGTAAACTTTGGACTTCTTTATGGGATGGGTCAGAAAAAATTATCTGATACTTTAGGAATTACAACGAAAGAGGCTAAAGAGATCATAGAAAAATACTTCCTTAGCTTCCCAACTGTTAAAACATATTTTCGCTCTATTGTTGATGATTCTAAGCACTTTGGTTATACAGAAACACTGCTAAAACGCCGTAGATATTTTGACTATGAAAATGCAACACCGATGTTTAGAGCAGCTTATGAGAGAGAATCTGTAAACTCTGTTTTTCAAGGAAGTGCAAGTGATTTGATAAAATTATCTATGAATGAGATTCACAAAGTTATAAAAGATGAAAAATTAAATGCAAAAATGCTTTTACAAATTCATGATGAACTTATTTTTGAGGTAGATGGGAATGAAGCTGAGATTTTAGGTGAGAAGTTTAAAGCTATAATGGAAAATATTATGGAGCTTAGAATCCCACTTAAAGCTAGTATGAATATTGGTGATAACTGGGGAGAGTTGAAATAAGTAGAACTTACCTAAAGGTAGTTCTATTTAGTTTAGGTTTATAGTGAGGGTCTTTTCCCTCTACACTCCATAGTTTTTTACTCATGGCATTGATACTCTTGGAGAAATTATCTTCACCAAAAGGTTCTATAAAATCGACATCGCTAAAGTGTTTTAAAAGTAACTTTTTTTCATACTTAAAACTCTCTTTTGTATCAGCTTTGACACTTTCATTTACTTCAAGTTTTAACTCTTTATCTGTTTGTAGATTTGCTAAAAACCACATCGCTAAAAATTCAGAAGAGAATCTATTTAAAATATTGTGAGAGAAATATTCAAAATTTTCATATCCACTTTTTTCATACAGTTTTATGATAAGTGATAGTGTATCGTTGAGATGAACAAGCGGAACTAAAGAAAAAATCATCCTTCCAACTGAGAGACCTTTTGTATGAACGGCACCTAAAAAAACTCTAGCTCCACCCTCTGTATCACCAAAATTATTTGTTTTTAAACCTATTAGCCCTATATCTGTATGGTAGTGTCTTCCACACCCTTTAGCACATCCTGAAAAACCAACTTGGATTCCGTACTTGTTTATTTGAGTAAGTGGTAGGTATTTGGTCTCATTTTTAATACTCCAAAAGGAGTAGGGGCATAAGTTACCAGCACAAGCTAAAATTGTTGAGCTTTGGCTTGGAGATGCAAATGGTGTAGTTTTATCTTTAAGACCCAATAGGTAGATATTTTGATCAATTCCTATTCGAACCTCTGCATTATGCTCTAAGGCATACTCAGAGATTCGAATCATCTCATTGGCACTTAGTCTAGCAAAATCAGTTTGGTAACAGTAAGAGAATGTTCCATCTTTTAGCTCCTCTTGGTGTGAGAAAACCACTTTTTGGAGTATTATCTCTCCAGCACTATCAAATGGTGAGCCATACTCTTTTTGGATATGTGCCACTAAACCATCCATACCAATCTCCTCAATCATATAAAACAGACGAGTTTTTGAACGAGAAAAACGGGAACCATGAAGATAAAAAGCCTCTACAAATGCTTTGAAAAAGTTAAAAACTTCATCAGGTTTTAAAAATATATCTGCACTTTGTGCAATCTCTGTATTTTTGCCACCCATCAAAACATTAAAACCTTTTACCCCATCTTTTTGAGCAAGAGCAAAATAAAGATCATTTGCAAAAAACGAGGTGACACTAGCACTATTTCCAGAGATTCCAATAGAGATTCTTCTTGGTAACATCCCAACATAACGGGGATTTTTCAAGATATACTCTTGCATCTGTTCTACAATTGGATAAACCTCAATCTCAGAATAAATACCACAAGCATCATAAACATCTGAGACAATATTTCGGATATTATCCCCAAAACTTTGCCATGAAGTAAGATTAGAGCTATTTAGCTTTCTCCAAATATCATGCACATCTTCAGCTTGAAGCTCATGGAGTTGAATCCCCCCACGAGCTGTTAATATACTTACTAAATCATACTCTTTTACAACATCGGCAATATGTTTAAACTGTTCAGGTGTTAATCTCCCAGCAGGAACACGAAGTCTCATAGTAAACTCATCTTCTAAAAACTCAGTTGTAAAAATCCCAAAATCTTGAAGATAGAATCTATCCCCCTCTCCTAAACTCTCAAAATCAAGAGAATCAAACTCTTTGAAGTAGTCAAAAGGTCTCAGTCTAGCCTTATACTTTTCTCTTTTATTGAGTTTAGAATCTAGTGCATTTTCATACATTTTTACCTTGTTCTTTTTTGTTATGTATTCTATCTAAGAAATTATAAATTATTTGCATATCCGAGATTAAAAATCCTTGTTTATTTGAAATTGTACCTCTTTTTCTCTATAATACTTTTATGAATAAAAAAATAGATGAAATATTAATAACTTGGCATAAACATTTTGAGGTGGAGGATAATCAGTACTCTGAATTTGAACCATCAGATATTGAGTATTTTGTAGGGTGTATGCTTTACAATCACTTTTCATTCTCTAAGGCACTTGATACTATGAAAACTATCGATTTATCGTATGATTTTTTAGAAACATGTGGAGACGAATATGATGATATAAAGGCTAAAATAGAGAGTATAGAGTTAGCTGATGATGTAGAAAAATTAAAATTTTTACAAGAATTCTTAGTGGAATCCAAAGCTAAATATAGTCAAGATGAGTTGTATCTACTTGATAGACTGGATAATCATGTTGCAGGAGTTGCTGATAGAACTGCAAATAACATAGTAGTTGAAAAAGTAGAATTTAAAAAACCTGAGGTTCCAACTCGCTCACCAAATCCACTTTTAAGATAGTAAAAGTGCAAAAGTACCTCATAACTTCAAGGGAGTTTTATACTGATACGCCGGCTATTTTTCGCCGTATCTTACATGAACAGTTTATACAGCACTCCCCAACATACGCCCTATATCGTGATAAATCAAATCCAAACTATGATATTCAAGCTTCACACTTTGTTGAGGTTTGTGAGCAGTTTGAAAATATTAAAAGTTTTATACATAGAGATGTTGAGTTGGCAAAAAAACTAAATGCAAAAGGTGTTCATTTAACTTCAACACAGTTTGATAAAATAGAAGATGCAAAAAAGCTAGGACTTGAAGTTATAATAAGTACGCATACTCACGAAGAGGTTTTAAAAGCTCAAGAGCTTGGGGTCGATATGGTTACATATAGCCCAATTTTTGCCTCACCTCGAAAAGGTGAACCAAAAGGGGTAGAGGATTTAAAAGAGCTTTTAAAAATATGTAATATAAAAGTTTTTGCTCTTGGTGGTATAGTAGAATCTTCGCAATTAAAGCAGATTGAAGATTCTAAAGCTTATGGTTTTGCTTCTATTCGCTATTTTTATTAATTAATTTATCGTGATAGTTTTCCAGCTAAATACCCACTAGAGAAGCTCCATTGGAGGTTATACCCTCCACATGGTCCATCAAGATTCATAAGTTCTCCACAGAAGTATAAGCCTTTTACTAGTTTACTCTCCATTGTTTTTGGATTTATCTCTTTTAGGTTGATTCCACCCCTTGTAATCATCGCCATCTTAAAACCATCGTGACCAATTACAGTTAATGGTGTCCATGCAAGTAAGTTTAGAAGTTTCGCTTTAGAAGCACCATCAATTTTATTGTATTTATCTTCACTATTTATATTTACCAACTTACATAATTCATTTGATAGTGGAGTTGGAAGTAGGGTACTAAGATGTTCTAAAATAGATAAATGTGGATTCTTAAATAGTTCATCTTTTATATGCTTAGATATTTGCTCCTCATTCATCCCTTTTGTGAGATTCAAAAGTAAAGGAACTTCACCATACTTTGCTAAAAGTGGAGTTATCTCTCTTGCAAAATCAAGTACAACAGGACCTCTAATCCCATTTTTTGTAAAGATTAAATCACCGGTAGCACGAAGTTTTTTAGCTTTTTTTAAATCTACTCTGAGTTCAACTTTTGCAATGGTGTCGGCACGGCAGTTTTCTACCCATCTCTCTTTTGTAATAAGTGGCATCATTGCAGGGTGTAGCTGAGTGACTTTATGACCTAACTCCTCTGCAATTGCATAACCATCCCCCTCAGCACCTAGAGTAGGGTAACCAAGTCCACCAGTTGCTAGTATGATATTATCTGCATTAAAAGTTTGAGTTTGTGTTTTTACGCCTATCACTTTATGCTCTTTAGTCAATATCTTTTCAACTTTTTGTGAACAAATTAAATCTATTCCTAATTTTTTTATCTCATTTTCAAGAGCAGATATGATAGAGAGTGAACTATGTGAGGTTGGAAAGATTCTAAATCCATCAGGGGCATGAGTCTCAACACCAATCTCTTTGAAAAAAGTCACAACAGAATTAGAATCAAAAGCTTTAAGAGAATCTTGCATAAACCTACCATCACGACCAAATTTTGACATAAAATCTTCATTTGATAAAGTGTTGGTAAGGTTACAGCGACCACCACCAGTTGCTTTGAGTTTTGCACCAATTTTTGGTAGTTTTTCTAAAAGTAAAACTTTGTTATTTTCTCTTGCTGAGGTTATGGCTGAGATCATCCCAGCTGCCCCAGCACCAACAACAATTAGGTCGTAATTATCACTCAAAGTAAACTCCTAAAATTTTTTAGAATTATAGTACAATTCGGGATTAAAAGTAAGAGACCATAATTAAAGGTTGATGATGAAAAATATTATTTTACTTATGTTCACTATGTTGTTTTTAAGTGGATGTGCAACAATTCGTGGTTTAGGGGTAGGGGCTAGATGAGTAAGACTTACTATGGTGATAGAGAAAAATGTTATAGATGTTACAGACCACAAAGTTCTTGTATGTGTTCACATATCTATGAAGTTAAGACAAATACTAAGTTCATTGTACTTATGCACCCTAAAGAGTTTAAAAAAATAAAAAATGGAACAGGGCATCTGACACATCTATCACTTCCAAACTCAAGACTTTTTATTGGGATAGATTTTACTAAGCATAAGGAGATAAATGATATCTTAGCAACACATGATAGTTTTGTGCTTTATCCATCTAAAGATGCTATAAATATCACAAATGAATCTCCTTCATCTTTAGCATCAACAAAAAATATGGCAGTTTTTATTATAGATTCTACATGGGCTTGTTCAAGTAAAATGTTACAAGAGAGTAAGAATCTTCAACAATTAGATTTTATAAGTTTTTCAAGTACAAAACTATCTCAGTTTAAGATAAAAGAGCAACCTGCTGAGTACTGTTTATCCACCATAGAATCTACTTTAGAGGTTTTAGAGTTATTAAATAAGTGGAAAATAGAGAACTTAGAGAAAAAAGATTTAGATAATTTTCTAAACCCTTTTCATCAGATGATAGAGTATCAAATAAAGTGTGTAGAAGCCTTGTCTAAAGACAAAGTTCGTTTTAAACACAGAGATAAATAGCTTATACTATTTATCAAACATAACAGACCCAAGACGAACCATATTTGAGCCACACTCAATCGCCATCTCAAAATCTCCACTCATCCCCATTGAACAGATAGTAGCCCCTGAGAGTTGTTTATAAATCTCGTGAGTGGTATCAAAACTTTTTTTGATTATCTTTTTATCATCACTATGTGCGCCTATGCTCATAACACCTTTTAGGTTTATATTAGGACACTCTTTTGTTATTTTTTCATAAATATCTTTTGCAACTTCTGGCATAACACCATGTTTAGAATCCTCTTTTGCTGAGTTTATTTGAAGCAGAGCGTCAAGTGTCATCTCTTTTGCCTTTAGCTTTTTTTGTAACTCTAAGGCTAATTCCATAGAATCTAAGGCATGAAACAGAGTAGGGTCGATGTCAAGTAAGTTATTTATCTTATTTTTTTGTAGGTTTCCTACAAAATGCCACTCTAGTGGTAACTCATCTAACGCAACACTTTTAGCTTTTAAATCTTGAACTTTATTCTCACCAAAAGCTCTTTGCCCAATGTTATAAAGTTTAGCTATCTCATCACTTGTAGAGTATTTACTTATTGCCACGATTTTTACTATGTGGTGACCACTCACTTTCAATCTTGCAGTCTCAACTCTTCTTATCACATCATCTATGTATATTTTATATTCTATTTCTGTCATTTTTTATCCTTTAGTTGTTTTTAAGTACCTATCGCTGAAGTTGGGATTTTTTATATTCACTTACCCCATAAGTCTATTAATATCATTAAAAAGACCAAGTCCCATAAGTGAGAAAAGAACTACCCATCCAGCGATGGTTAGTTTTATGATAATATTTTCACTCGCTTCCCTTTTGAAGATAAGTTCATAAAGATTAAACATA
>JAYEKJ010000013.1:0-3797 GCA_034660975.1 Campylobacterota bacterium | reverse complement strand
AAAATACTAAAAGATTTTCCAGCTTACCTTTGGAGTGGTTGGGGAGCTATCGCTTCTATTTTTCTTTTTATCGCTTTTTGGGATGTGGGAAATCAAGTGTATGGGGATTTAGTTTTACCCTCCCCTTTAGAGACTTTCAAAACACTTTTATTAATGTTACAAGATGATGCCGTTTGGGTTGAGATAAACACCACACTTTACCGTGCTTCTGTTGGCTTTGGTTTATCTTTACTTTTTGGTTCTATTCTTGGACTTCTTGCAGGATTTTTCGCAACTGCCTCCATGATGAGTCGCCCTATCGTTACGATTCTTGTTGGTATGCCACCAATCGCTTGGATAGTTTTAGCGATGATTTGGTTTGGGATGGGGGATGAGACTGTTATCTTTACAGTTATAGTTGCATCTTTTCCTATCATCTTTGTTGGAGCATTGCAGGGTACACGAACACTTGATGGTGATTTAAAAGAGATGGCAGATAGTTTTAATCTCCCTTGGCACATGAAGTTTATTGATATCTATTTTCCCCATATCTTCTCTTATATTTTCCCTGCTTGGGTAAGTGGTTTGGGGATGGCTTGGAAGATAGTTATCATGGCTGAACTTTTAGCTACATCTGATGGGATGGGTGCATCTTTAGCAGTTGCAAGAAGTCAGTTAGATACACCAACGGCTTTAGCACTTGTGGTTATTATGATAGCTTCGCTTATGTTTATAGAGTATATCATCTTAGAGCCGATTAAAAGAGAGGTTGAGTTATGGAGAAGTTAGTTGTAAAAGGCTTAAACCACCATTTTGGTTTTAGTGAGATTCTAAGAGATATAAACTTCACTTTAGAAAAGGGTGAGATTCTCTCTATCGTTGGTCCTAGTGGTGGTGGTAAAACTACCCTACTCCATCTTTGTGCAGGACTTCTTGATGTTGAGGAGGGAACTGTAACAAATAGTTTTAAATCTACCTCTTTTGCATTTCAAGAGGGGCGATTACTTCCTTGGAAAAATGTGATAGACAACATTGCTCTTGGACTTTTAGCTAAGGGTGAGAAAAAATCTATCGCCATAGAAAAATCTCAAAAAATTGCTCTTAGGTTTGGTCTCGAAGAGAACGATTTCGATAAATTCCCAAAAGATTTAAGTGGAGGGATGAAACAAAGGGTTAGTTTTGCTAGGGCTTTAGTGGTTGAACCCTCTTTACTTTTTCTTGATGAGCCGTTTTCAGCTTTAGATATTGGGCTAAAAAAAGAGTTACAAACTGTACTGATAGAGATGATAGCAAATAAAGAGATAAGTATTTTATTTATCACTCATGATTTGATGGAAGCTATTCGTCTTAGTGATAAGATTCTACTCCTTAAAGCAGATCCAGGGCATATTGTAAAAAAGTTTAATTATGATTTACCTCAAAATGAGAGAGATGATAAATTTGTTTATGGGCAGAGTGCCAAAATTTTACAAGATAGTGAGATTATAGATACCTTTGAACTGGAGTTAAAATAATGACAAATCAAAAAAAAGAGCCAATAACCCACGCTACAAATCATTACCTTTACTACCCTGATGAGAAAAATGTTCCAACATATCTAGCGTATGGATTTAGGCCAGTATTTTTATTACTTGCCCCTTATATGATTATATCTATGATTCTTTGGGGCTTAGTTTGGAGTGGATTTATAACGATTCCTTTTATGCAAGATACTCTTACTTGGCATGTTTATGAGATGCTATTTGGGATTTTAACTGCTGGTATGTTGGCTTTTTTGACAACTGGATTACCTGAACTTTTCCCTGGAACTGTACCTTTTATAGGAAAAAAACTAAAATATGTGATGATTCTATGGATAGCTGGACGGGTAAGTTTTTGGACTATAGATATTACTGGAATCTATCTAACAGCTATTTTAAATCTTGGTATGCTTGGATGGATAATATGGTTCGCAAAAGATGTAGTTTTAGATAAACTCCAAAGACATGCATCTTTAGCTTATATCATGCTAGTTATCTTTGGAATCGAAGTTTGGTTCTTTGCCTCACAACTAGGGTTTACACAAACTGATTCTATGGCTATCTTAAAAGTTGCTCTTGGGGCGATTGTTGTGTTGATTCTTCTTGCAATGAGAAGAGTAAATATGGAAGCAGTGAATGAGTTGATGGAGGATAAAGGGATTGATGATATCTATATCTCACGACCACCTTTAACAAATTTAGCAATTTTTACAGTTATGATTTTTACAATAGTTGAATTTTTATATCCTGATAACTCAGCATTAGGTTGGTTAGGTTTAGCTACTGGTACAGCAATTTTAGCTATCACGAGTGATTATATTTTAAATGATGAATCTATTTTAAATCAACCCTATGTCTTATACCTTACATCTATATTTATGATGTTTGGAATCGGTTATATACTTATCGGTTGGGATATATTAAATGATGATATTTATGGAATCAATCACTTTAGACACTTTATAACAAGTGGTGGACTAGGACTCTCTTACCTGATGGTTATGATTATCATCGGCTGGATTCATACAGGACGACATCTAACATCAAATATCTACACACATTTGATGATTATTTTAATGATTCTAGCTACACTTATGAGAGGATTAATCCCATTTTTTGAGGAGTATATGAGTGAGTTGTATCTTTATTCATCTATCCTTTGGGCTATACCTTTTATGCTTTATATCAAAGTGTTTTATAGATTTCTTCTTGAGCCTAGAGCTGATGGGATTAAGGGGTGAAAATCTTCACTATACTGATTTATAACTTATTAACATAAAGTAAAAGTATTAATAATGACTATCACATCAATATAAAGTTATACTTTACTAAAATATAAAGGGAAAAAATGATTTTTGATTTAGAAGAGAGTAAGGTAAATGATAAATACAAATTGATGGCACAAACCATCATCCCTCGCCCTATCGCTTGGGTTGTTACTGAGGATTGTGGTGTTATAAATATTGCACCGTTTAGTTACTTCATAGGTTTGTCATCAGACCCTGCTTCTGTGCTTATATCTGTTGGTCATAAAGCTGATTCAACTCCAAAAGATACTTTAGCAAACATACGAAAAACTAAAAAATGTACTATCTGTATGGTGGATGAGAAAAATTTAAAGAAGATGCATTTTAGCTCAAAAGAGTTAGATAAAGATATAAGTGAATCTGAGATGTTTGATATAAAAACAGAAGTGGTATTTGAAAACTATCCAGCGATGATAAAAGATATACCTTGTGCTTATTTTTGTGAGTTTAACCAAGAGATAGATTTAGGTGGTGGCTCTACAATTCCACTAGTGCTAAATGTGAAACAGATCTATGTAAATAATGAAGTGATAACAGATAGTGAAAGAATGACAATAGAGTTTAACCCTGTTGCTAGAATCGGAAAAAGTTATGCTACCTTAGGTGATGAGATAACTCCACCAAAAATTCCATTATAAAATGAACAGTTTTGAAGAGTATGAACAAGCACTAGAGAGTTTAGGGATTGTTTCAAAATATACAGTTAGTGATTTAAAAAATAGATATTTAAAACTATCTAAAAAATACCATCCCGATATGCCCACTGGAGATGATGAAAAGTTTAAAGAGATAAACGAAGCTTATAAACTAGTGCAAAAATATATACAAAGTTTTAGATATGGGGTGAATGAAGATGATTTTTATGAGCAAAACCCTTTTCTAAGAAAATCTAGCGATTGGTTTTATGATTTTTAATTTAGCAAGTTATTCCAGCAATTAACTCTAAAGGTGGTGCAATGATTGTAGCAAGTGAAAAATTAAAAAACAGTAG
>JAYEKJ010000012.1:0-3820 GCA_034660975.1 Campylobacterota bacterium | reverse complement strand
ATAATTATAGATGTATATTGCATCCCCTTGCATGAACGAAGATTCAATGTAAGTACAAGAAAAAAGCTGACAATATTCTCCTATTATAAGCTAATTTTAAGTTAAGATTTCATTAGGCTCACTTTAACCCGAATTATGCAATAGGAATTTACAAAATTTACCTATGCTTGTAATCAAGGGGTGTTTAGTAAAAATTTTTAAGCCACCTTGTTGGTGGTGTAAATTTTTAATGAATATGCCTTGGTTACAATGATAGATTAAATTTTTAATTCTCTATTGCATAATTCGGGTTTAATATAAGGGTGAGCCTAAACTATAAAGGACAACACAATGCGAAAGATAGGTTTTGCGAAATTTAAAAATACCACAAAAGAGATTCTTCCAAAAACATATAAAATCAACGAAATCACTTGCCAAAGAAAAATGTTTTGCACAATGATAAATCAATATTTATCTAAAAAATCAAAATTCGATTTAAAAAAAACTACACTATTTAATAGTAGTTTATTACAAATATTTGAAGATAAAATTATCTCATTTTTTCAATTTTACAAACTAAAGCCCGAATACCCACAAAAGATTACTAGAATTTATATTGAAGAATCTCTACTTTTTAATCAATATTTTAAGCAAAGTAAGCATCCAAAGATGAGATATTTAACACGAGGCATTAAGTTTAATCCTGATTTTAAAATGCTTTTGGGCTACAGCCATCCATCAATTGATTTAATTCAACTTATATTCAATGGAAAAGAGATCGAGATGATGCTTGACTTGAATGAAGTTTTTGCAAGAACTGTTTACAATAGAATCAAAAAAGAAAAAGATAAAAAAGTAACTTTAGATTCTCCATATATACATATAACCCAGCATGCTGTAAAAACAAGACTTTTCCCTAAATGGAAACATATAAATCCTAAAGATATCTCATTAAATAAAGATATTAAAAATGGATTAACACAACTTAAAGAGGAGGATATAGATCAATGTTATTTAGTTTATCCTAAAACAGATAATTTTAAAAAGCATATCAGCGTTAAAGATGAATCATCTATCGAATTGAAGATGATTCCATATTCATTCACATTTACAAATAAAGGAAAAAAACAATGTCAAAAATAGGAATATTTTATGCCAGTTCAACTGGAAATACAGAAGATGTAGCAAAATTAATTAAAGAGAAGATGTCATCTTTTGAGATTGATTTACATAATGTTGCAGATTGCGTAGATGGTGAGATGGAGAACTATGATTCCATTATTATCGGTGCTTCTACTTGGGGTGATGGGGAACTACAAGATGACTGGGATGAGTATATTGACAATCTAAATTCTATAAACTTTTCTAAAAAAACTGTAGCTATGTATGGTTTAGGCGATCAAGAGGAGTATTGTGATTATTTTCTTGATGCTATGGGAATTATCTATGACAAAATTGTAGAACATGGTGGTAATGTTGTTGGTTCGTGGCCTACTGATGGTTATGAATATGATGAATCTAAAGCTGTGCAAAATGATGAATTTGTTGGCTTAGCTCTTGATGAAGATAATCAAAGCGAAATGACGCAAGAGAGGGTTAGTGCATGGGTTGAGCAAATAACACCCCATTTTTCCAAATAATATTATATTGATAATTAATATCAATATAATTTAAGTATAAATCTACTACAATACCAATAACGATTATCAATACCAACTTTGATTAATTAGTTAAAGGAAAAGCTTTATGTTTAAATTAAATAATATTAATATTTTTACTGACAAAAGACAAAAAGTTTTTTCAAAAATCCACAAGGAGAAAGATGGATAAAGCAAGAAAATAACTATATAGATACATATGAAGATGCAGATTTGCATTGTATCTATCCTTATATATTATTGAAGAATCTTATGTGACTCTCTACGGTCATTTAAGTTTGATATATAAGTACAAGACAGTTTTCAGCTAGTTGGCGTTATTCTCCTAATGCAAAACTAATTTTAAGTTTAAGTTTCTATTTATACTCACCTGCATACAAAAGGTGAGTATAAAACTACTCTTTAAATCTCTTTTTTAATCTTTATACCCTTTACAGAATTTGCTAATAATCCTATTGTTGTACCATTATGTAAAATAGCAGTAGTCAATGGCTTAAATAAACCTAAAGTTGCACCAGCAAGTATGATGCTATTAATCCCCACTGTTGCATTAAAGTTTGAGTTTATGAGGCTCATAGTTTTTTGAGATAAAACTCTTAGATCAACGATAGCTTCAATATCATCTTTTAAAAGACCTACATCTGCTGTTGCTTTTGCTATATCTGCACCTTTGCTCATACTAATTCCAACATCTGCACTCATAAGAGCAGGTGCATCATTTATTCCATCGCCAACAAATGCAACTTTACATCCAGAATCTCTTAGCTCTTCAATAATTCTTGATTTATCTGTTGGTTTCATATCAGCATAAACTTTATCAATTCCTAACTCTTTAGCTAGTATCTCAGCTTTAGATTTAATATCTCCTGTAAGCATAACAGTTTGTTTCACACCTGATTCTTTTAGTCTTTTTATCATAGCTCTAGCATTTTCTCTTACTGTATCACGCATACCGATAGTTCCCAAAAGTTTCCCATCAAAACTTACATATAATAGTGTCCTACCATTTAAAAGACAAGCTCTTATTTTTTCTTCATAAGCTGAAAAATCCACACTATTATCATCTTCTAAAAAGTGTCTGCTACCTATGAGTACATCTTTATTTTCGACTATAGTTTTAACACCATGAGCTACTATAAATTCAACCTCTTCATGATGCATATGTACAAAACCATGTTTTTTCGCAGCTTCAACAACTGCAGCAGCTACAGGGTGAAAGTAATGTTCCTCAGCACTAGCTGTAAGGTTTAAAACATCTTCCTCACTCCAATCTGTATGAAAAGATGTGATTTTTTCAACCTCTAATTCACCATAAGTTAAAGTACCAGTTTTATCAAAAACAAAAGTATCTGCATCATTTAGTGCTTCTATGGACTTCGCACCTTTTATCATGATTCCATCCCGTCCAGCTTGAGCTATACTTGTTTTAAATGCTACAGGGGTAGCAAGTTTTAAAGCACAAGAGTAATCAGCTTGAAGAACAGACGCAACAGTCTCAAAATCTCTACTTATAGCATAAGAAAGACCAGCTAAACCTAATGTTACAGGAACAGGCTTATCTGCTAATTTAGTAGCTTTTAATCCAACTGAAGATTTTTCATTTAAGGATGTAGTTATATAGTTTTTTATTCTAGCCGTTGCTGTATCTTCACCAACTTGTTCAGCCCATATTTTCATACGACCCTCAACAACTACTGTTCCAGATATAACTCTATCGCCTCTTTGTTTGCTTATCGGTTCACTCTCTCCAGTCATCGATACTTGATTTACAGAAGCAGCTCCATTTATAATATGACCATCTATTGGGATAGTGTCACCAGCACCAACAACGACTATATCACTAACTTTTACAGAGGATGTTTTAACTTTTTTAAGCTCTTTTTTGCCATTATTGTCTAACTCAATCCAAGTTTCAACTACATTTGGTTTCGCAAGTTCACGAATTAAATCATCACTTCTATGAACTGTAGTTTCCTCTATATACTCACCAATTTCTAACATAGCATTAGTACCATTTGCAGCCATATAATCTTTTCTAGCTAAAGATACACCAACTGCTAAAGCTTCCAGCACTCCAGAGGTTAAACCCTCTTCAAATAACTCTTTAGTACCGTTTATGAGCATCGGAGTAGCCACACCAGCTGTCAAGGCAAACTTCATCCTATCATCAGATATAAAAGGCT
>JAYEKJ010000011.1:0-3822 GCA_034660975.1 Campylobacterota bacterium | reverse complement strand
CTAATGTAACTCAAATAGCAAAAATAAAATCAAACGATACGGAAGATTATGACTTATTTGGGGATTCATTATCAATAGATGGGAACTATATAGCTATCGGTGCTAAATGGGAAGACTCAACAGCAGGAGGTGCTGGTAGTGCTTATCTATTTAAAATAAATTCTGATGCTAATGTAACTCAAATAGCAAAATTTCAAGCTGATGATGCACAAGCGAGTGATAATTTTGCTAATTCTATCTCAATAGATGGGGATTATATTATTGTTGGTGCTGAGGATGAGGGTTGGTATGGAAGTGCTTATCTATTTAAAAGAGATTCTGATACTAGTATAACTCAAATAGCAAAAATCATAGATGTAGATAAAAAATATGGTGATCAATCTGATGATAAATTTGGAAATTCTGTATCTATTAGTGGAGATTATATAGTGATAGGTTCTTATCTCCACGATACAACTGAAGTAAATGCAGGAAGTGCTTTTGTATTTAAAAGAGAAACTGATAACACAATAACTCGCCTAAGTAAAATCGAAGCTACCAATATTCAATACAATGCACAGTTTGCAAACTCTGTTTTTATAGATGGGGATTATATAGTTGTAGGTGCTAAAAGTGAAGATACAACCTCAGCTGATTCAGGAACTGTATATCTATTTAAAAAAGATATGAATCAAGTGGAGTAGCCTAAAGCAAAATAACATCTCTTTAGGCTACAATTGCACATGGGCAAGAAAAATAAAAAAAATACGAAAATAAACCAGCGAATACGAATAATTTTTGATAATGATCCTTTTGATGTAGGGATAGAGAGAGTTAGTTCTGAGACACTTAGTGAGCTTTTCTCAACTCTTGGAATCTACGATGTTGAGCATACTAAAGAGGTGCTTTTAAAAACAGTTCGGATGTTATGGAGCGAAGCAGATAGTGGCTTCCGTCAAGATATTCTTAACTTTTTTACTGCTAATGATGTGATATATCTATCTGGGAAACCTCAAAAACCAAATCTTGATAGAGATCATAAGTTAGAATCTCTTATCTCAGAACTAAATCCAACCCACGAAGAGGAGGTTCTTCTTCTTGATTCTTTTTTAAATATTAGAGCAAAAAAGATAACTATTGAGAAGATGGAATCCAAACTTAAACATATCCGTTACAATTTGAAAAAAACTAAACTTGAAAAAGCACTTGATGGTGTTTTTGATATTGACAACTCTTTGGAGTTTAACGCTTCACTGAGATACAGAATCTTTGAGCAACATTTTCATAAGATTCTCACACTCAACACTAAACCTTACAGTTACGAATATATAGATAGCAATAGTGTTGAAGAGATTATATATAGAATCTCCCTTGATAAAGAGATGGTGGTTAAATTAAAACAAGAATCTATTGTAAAATTTATAACAAACCTGCAAAATCCACACGAGTACCTAACAAACAAAGAGATAGAGACGGCTCTTCGTGCCTCTCCACCAAAAACTGAAGTAAACTATCCTGTTTTAAAACCCCATATTTTACAAAGCCTTATAGAGACTCAACTTGATGTTGTTGATTTAGTTGTACATGAAAAAGAGGTTTTAGTTAAAATCAATGAGAGTTTTAAACTCCCACACTCTGATATATATCAGCCTTATGTTTTAGAGATTCATATAGAGCTAAACTCTCTTTTAGAAACTATCTGGAATGGTGAGCCTTTAGAGTTTGATGAAGTTATTAGCTCTGCGAAAAAAGAGCATGAAGATGGTTTTTTAGTGGAGTTAAAACATCTTGTAGATGAGTGTGGTAATTATGCTCAACTCTTACACTTTAGTGATGAGGAGTTACACCAAAAAGTGTATGAATTTTTACTAGAGCTGCTTCATGGCTCACTTACAATCACCCATAAAATCATCAAAAAAACCACCAGAATATTTATCTACAACATCCACGAACAGCTTGTAAAAAAACAAAGACATGCTCTTTTAGCTAGAACTATCAGAGATTTTAAAAATCTTTTCCCTATGGCTAGAGAGATGAGAAGAAAACTCACTCTTCACATAGGTCCCACAAACAGTGGTAAAACTTATACTGCTATGAAAAAACTAGAGGATGCAGATACAGGCTACTACCTTGCACCCCTTAGACTTCTCGCCCTAGAGGGTTATGAGACTCTAAAAGCTAAAGGGATAGATTCTTCACTTATAACTGGTGAGGAGCAGATTCTAGATGATGAAGCGACACATATCAGTTCCACTATCGAGATGTTAAACTTTGAGGTGGATGTTGATGTTTGTGTGATTGACGAGGTGCAGATGATTGATGACCGTGACCGTGGTTGGGCATGGGCAAATGCTATCATTGGGGCACCGGCTAAAGAGATTATTATGACAGGTTCTAGTAACTCAAAAGAGGCGATTATCGCTTTAGCTGAGTATCTTGGTGAGGAGCTAGAGATAATCGAATTTGAGAGAAAAAACCCACTCACACTTCAAGAGTACCCAACAAATCCAGAAGATGTAGAACCAGGAACTGCCATTATCGCTTTTAGTAGAAAAGATGTTCTAAGATTAAAACAAAATTTTTCAAAGTTTTTTAGTGTAAGTGTTGTTTATGGAAATCTTTCACCTGAAGTTAGACGCGAAGAAGCTAGAAGATTTAGAGAGGGTGAAACAGAGATTCTAATAGCAACAGACGCAATAGCGATGGGGATGAACCTCCCTATAAAAACTATACTCTTCTCAAAAGCTGAGAAATTTGATGGTATCTCACAAAGAAATCTACAACCGAGCGAGATTCATCAAATCTCTGGTCGTGCTGGGAGATATGGACTAAGTGAAGAGGGGTTTGTTGGAGCATTGAACAAAGAATCTTTAAAGATTGTAAAAAAGAATTTTTACAAAGATGCTAAAACTATAACTATCCCTTTTAAAGTGATGGCAAACTTGGAGCATATCAAACTTGTTGGAAATATTTTAGAGGAAAATTCACTGCGAGAGATTCTAAAATTCTTTGTAGATAACATGGAGTTTAATGGCCCTTTTCACGCTTCAAACTTGAGTGATATGTTAGAAGCTGCAACTATTGTAGATAGATTTGATTTAGATATAGCTACAAAATACCACCTCGCTTGTGCCCCTTTAACTCTAAAATCACCCTACATCATCTCTGCCTATGAGAGTTATGTACTAGCACTAGAGAGAAAAGAGCCGGTGAGATATATACCACCTGCCCTCTCTGGAAGTTTCGCTCAAACGGCAGATGATCTTCTAAGAGCAGAAGATATGGTAAAAGAGATTTCACTCTATCTGTGGCTTAGTTATAGATTTGATGAGTACTTTTTAGATGAGCAAAAAGCTCGTACATCAAGAGGTGTTTTAAACAAATATATAGAGGGAACTCTACAACAAAATCAACTTGCTTCAAGATGTAAACTATGTGGAGCAATACTCCCAGTAAATAGTAAATTTGCTATTTGTCAAAGATGTTTTAAGAAAAACTACACAGGCAGAGATGCCCCAAGAAGAGGGGGAAGAAGATCCATCATCTAGTAGCTTAGTTTTTTTGTATTCTCCTATGCATTCCCACAAAATTATGGGAACGAAAAAAGTAGTTGAGTAAAGATAATGTTAGAGGTGAGAAAGGTGGATATTCATCACCAGACCCGAATGGAAATCTTATTTTGTCTCTAACTAAGTCTAATAATTTTTTTTCACTTCCATAACAAATCCTTTTAGTTAAGCTACATTCTGTGTGTTAAGTAAGATATGCAACAATTAACTCACAAAGTATGTATTAAACTCTCTCAAAGCAACTTAATACACACATACTCTTTAAGCACTTTAT
>JAYEKJ010000010.1:0-3876 GCA_034660975.1 Campylobacterota bacterium | reverse complement strand
TTGTAAGACACAAGGATATGCCTCGAATAGCCTTTAAAGGTTTATGGGATGATATTCAAACAAAAGGTTTTTGGACTGGAATAGTGAAGAATCTTAGAAAAGATGGTGGATGTTATTGGGTTCATGCAACAGCTCTTAGAAAAGTGAACTCTAATGGAGAGGTAACTTATCTTTCTATCAGGAAAGTACCAGATAGAAAAGATGTTGAGGCTTGTATCCCTTTATATGCTGAACTTAAAAGTGCTGAATAATCATTAACTTCTTAGAAGAGAAATATCAAACCAGCACTCTATAGTTCTGGTTATTTCAGCCTCTTTTCTTCTTTGAAAATGCTCTTGTATATCAAAGCTCTCTTTCCCATAGTTTTCTTTGTACTCTTTTATAAACTCTTTATTTAGTTGTGTTAGAGTGGCTGTTACTTTAAACGAAACGATTTTATAATCTATCCCATTTTCTGTTATCTCTTTTTGATTCTCTATATGTACATTTAAGCCGCTATGGCTATTTGATTCCTCTTGCATAATATTCATCTCAACATTTGAGCGTATGATTGCAAAAGTGTGTGCAAACTGTTCAAATGAGCAATCTAATTTTTTTATTTTAAGTGCAGATTGTTGATCATATCCCCAACCACCAGATATATCTAACTCTAAATCAAAAATATCTTTTATAGTCTCTTTAATATTCTCGACATCTTGTGCTTTTTTAAATTCTTGAGTTGTTTTGCCCATTTATACCCTTTTTACTTCATCATCTTTTTTAATAACACCATCTTTTATAACTCTTGCAAATATGCCCCTGTCATCTTTGAGTAATACTGGTAGTGAAGGGTCTATTTTAGCTAAAGATTGACAAATAGTACATTTTTGTGTAATCTCAAGAATCACTTCACCTATTGCAATGCGATCAGATAGTTGCAATCCAGAGATATCAAAATTTACAACAATATTCTCACCTAGCTCTCCATAGTTGATACTTATATTTTGTTTTTTTGCTATCTCATATCCGTATAGGGAACATATCAAAATAGATCTTTGTATATTTTTAGCGTAAAATTTATCTGAAATAACACCATTTTTATCAACACTTATTTCATTTTGCTCTATGTGCTTTTTGAGATCTTTTTTTGAAATAAATAGATTTGTAATATTCCCTAAACTTTTATTATTCATAATCTTACCTAATATAATTTTTGTTTATATCATGATAGCATAGTTAATTAAATATAATAAAAATATATTTATTCTTTTGTTACTTAACTACACATCAAATTTTATCAATAAATTATCTTCATAATTAAGCAAATAACGGCTTATCAGTAGATTCTTAACAACACACCTTATAATAAATATTATGCAGTTTTATATTGAAAAAGATTATATAAATTTAATGATAAATTATTGATTTTTTTATTTTATTTAATTACAATAGCCCCATCGGTATTCATTATGCCTAATATTAAATAATTAAAAAAAGGGGAAATTAGTGAAAAAAATTAAAGAAATTTTCAGTAAAGATTCTTCTGTTGAAACCTGCGAAGAGTTAGAACAAGCAGGAAGTAGAAGGGATTTTTTTAAAAGAGCTGGAGCTGTTAGTGCAGTTGCGGCTGCTAGTATTTTATCACCAGTTGCAGCAAGAGCAAGTGAAGATGATTATGCGATTATGCACCATTCAAAATGGGGGCAATCTTGGGGAGACCCAGTAACAAAAAACCTATATGGTGTGCCATCAGCTTATGAGCATAACAATACAAGAAGATATACAAAGCTTTTAGCTTCTGGTAACTTCAGAGCTTCTATCGCTCTTACTCCGATTCACGAATCAGATGGAATCATTACGCCAAATGGTCTATTTTTCTCAAGATGTCATGGTGGTACTGCTCATGTTGATCCAAATGAGTTTAGACTTATGATTAATGGACTTGTTGATAAGCCAATTGTTTTAACACTTGATCAATTGAAAAAATATCCAAGAGTTACAAGAACACACTTTATTGAGTGTCCTGCAAATGGTGGGCAAGAGTGGAGAAGACCACAGTATAACTCACTTCAGTTTGCTAAAGGTTTTATGGCTTGTGCTGAATGGACAGGTGTATATATCAAAACTATTTTAGAAGACCTTGGACTTAAGCCAGATGCAAAGTGGATGCTTGCAGAAGGTAGTGATAACTCAGAGATGGGTCGTTCAGTACCGATAGATAAAGTACTTGATGATGCGATGATTGTATGGGGTCAAAATGGTGAAGCATTAAGACCAGAACAGGGTTACCCAGCAAGACTTCTTCTTCCAGGTTGGGAAGGAAACTTATGTGTTAAGTGGTTAAAAAGACTTGAGTTCTCTAATGAGCCTTGGTATGCAAAAGAGGAAACTTCTAAATATACTGCTCTTCAACCAACAGGAAAAGCTGTACAACATTTCTATGCAAATGAGGTAAACTCAACTGTAGTTTCTCCATCTCCGGAAAAACCTTGGAAAGATGTAAAAGAGGGTGATATTATTGAGATAGAGGGTCTTGCATGGTCTGGAATGGGTACGATCACTAAAGTTGATATATCATTTGATGGTGGAGACAACTATGAAGAAGCAAGTATCAAAGGTCTTGTACTTCCAAAATGTTGGACTAGATGGTCTTATATGTATAAGATACCAAAAGGTTTCAAAAACAAAAATGGAAAACAAATTATCCTAACATCAAGAGCTATGGATGATGCAGGATTTATTCAACCTACTGTTGACCAAGAGGTATTTGGTAACATTAAAAAAGAGAATTTCGGAAAAGATACAAGCAAAGGTATGGGTGTAGAATCTGTATATCATAGAAATGCCGTTGAATCTTGGGAAGTAAGTGAAAATGGGGAGGTAAATCATGTTCAAATTAGAACAGTATAAGATATTAGCAGCTACTGTAATAACAGCATCTGTGTTATCTACTGCCGCACAAGCGAATAAAAGTGATGCAGCATACAATGGTCTTTGGAATGCAAAAGAAGATATAAGTGGTGGTGTATATTACCCTATAAGTGATGGACAAACTGGACCATATAAAGTAAATACACAAGTTTACAAAAACTCTGATATTTCTAAAAATGAAGATGGTTTAAAAGTAGGTTACAACAACGGTAGAATCCCAACAGCAAATGAGATAAAAGCTTGGGATAAAGATATTGATGGTTTAAACAGAGGTCTTCCTGAGGGTTCTGGATATGTTGATGAGGGTGAAGTTTTATACGAAACACAATGTATGATGTGTCACGGTGACTTCGGTTCTGGTGGTGGAGGATATCCTGCACTTTCAGCTGGTAACGCTAAAGAGATGAAAAGAACTCTTAAAAACAACAGATGGTTAGACCCAACTGCTGAGGGACCAGCAAGAGTATTTGGTTCATATTGGCCTGTTGCTAGTACTATGTGGTGGTATATCAGAGATGCAATGCCTCATACAAAATCAAAAACATTAACAGATGATGAAGTATATTCATTAACTGCATATATGCTTTATATCAACGGTATGAAAGTTGATGGTGAGATAGTTAATGAAACATTTAAACTTGATAAAGCAAAATTCTTAAAAATAGAGATGCCAAATAGAAATGGATTTGTTCCTGACATTGATGGTCCTAATGGGCTTGAAAATGTAAGAGAGTTTTACAAAAAACCAGAGAACTATGGTGCAATTAGATTGGATGATGAATCAGAGAGATGTATGACAAACTGTCAGCAAACTGACAGAATTGCAAGAGTTGATGGTGGTATAACTGACTTTAACCCTCCTATGTCTGTTAAAAGAGATCTACCTCCTAAAAAAGAGGATGCTGCACATAAAGTAAGTTTTGATGTAAAAGCTGCTTATGAAGCTAGTTGTACTATGTGTCACGC
>JAYEKJ010000009.1:0-3911 GCA_034660975.1 Campylobacterota bacterium | reverse complement strand
TCATCATTGTTTGATAAGTTGATACATAAAGTCTTTTGTCTTTTTTAAAACTTTTTGTTTGGATTCTTTCTCGTGATTGATTTGGTAGATGCTCTTTGAAGTTATCCATAGCTTGACGGGCTAACTCTCTTCTATCTGCTAAAAATAGAACCCTTTTAATAAAACCTTGACGAAGTAAAATATCGACAAGCGATATAATCGTTCTTGTTTTTCCCGTTCCAGTAGCCATGACCCATAAAATACCTCTATGCTTATTTGTAAGTGACTCAAGTGATTTAGTAATAGCATTTACTTGGTAGTATCGCCCTGCTATATCTTTATTTAAGAGTTCAGAAGAGAGTTTTATATTGTTTTCATTTCGTTTTTTGTAAGTTTGTAAATCATTAAGAGAGTGGTAAGATAAAACTTTTCGTATGGGGTAGTTTTCACTATCCCAAAACTCTATCTCAAGCCCATTTGTTATATAGATAAATGGAGTAAAACCTTGAGTGTTTTTGATTCTTCTTGCATAATACTCTGCTTGTGTCTTAGCTAAACCAATAGTTTTATCGGCTCGTTTAGCTTCAATAATGGCAATGATATCTCCACTCTTGTTTAGAAGAGCATAATCTACAAATCTTTTAGTTCTATCAAAAAATGGTGGTAGTTCATCACAAAGCTCTATCTGATACTCTAAAATAACTTTAGCTATATCTTCAACAATCCAAGCACATTTTATAAGCTCTTTATCTATAAGCTGTTTTCTAGTTTGTACTTCATTAAGATTTGAGATTTCAGTCTCTAGCACAACTTATCTCCTCTCCAAAAGCCCCTTTGTGTGATAAAAGCTTCTCTTTATCCATCACAAAATCCTCTCTTTTATTTCCAGTAAGTGAAAAAATTCCAGTATCCATACGGATAGCATCACAAGGGCAAGCCTCAACGCAATAACCACAAAACACACACTCTAGGGTATCTATAAAAAAACTACTAGGCATCTTCTCGTCATGCCCATCCTCCCTCTGTGTTGCTTCGATAAAAATACACTTTGAGGGACATGCAGTAGCACACATAAAACAAGCAACACAAGCTATAGAATCATCTGCTCTATGAGTTAACCTATGCAGCCCACGATAACGGGAAGTTATATCCGTCGGTTGCTCCTCAGGGTAGCGTAGTGTATCTACTGCATTAATATCTGTAACATTGTTAAAAAGGTGTTTAACTGTAACTTTTAACCCATCATATATGGCAGGTAGATAAAGTTTATCTTTGAAACTATCACCATGCCTTTGTGTGACTTTCACATTTTGACTCATAAAGAAACTCCTACAACTACTAGAGCTGTCACAAAAATATTTAAAAGTGCAAGAGGGAGTAGGTAGTACCAACCCAACTTTTGCACTTGGTCATAACGAAATCGTGGAACAGTCCATCTGATGATGATAAAAAAGATATTAAACATCATAAGTTTTATAACAAATACAACTATCTGAAAGAGTGTTATAGCTATGTTGTTTGCTAAGGCATTATCTGTTAAAAATGCTAGATAGATTAAAATACTCTCAACTAAAACAGTCATACCAATCATCGCAATAGTTAAAACCTTAGTCTCAAAATCTCTTCCTGCATCAGTTGAAACAGTTGGGCGAACACAGTTATTTTTTCTCATCCATCTTATGAGAATCGTAACTATTATAGGGGTGATAAGCATGATAGATATAGCAAAAACAGAGAAATTTTCAAGTAGCATCTCAGTTGAGACCCATGGAATTCCATAACCACCAAAAACCATAGTGATGATAACGGCTGAGGCTGTATTCATCGCTACATACTCACCCATAAAATACATCGCAAATTTCATCGCAGTATATTCGGTCATAAAACCGGCAATTATCTCACTCTCACCCTCTGCAACTGTAAAAGGGTTACGGTTAGTCTCAGCAAAAAGTGCCACTATGAGGATGATAGAAGCAAGGGGTTGTACTAAGATGCCCCAAGATGGTAGAAATCCAAAAAAAGTTCCACTTTGCCATTGAACCATCGCATTAAAATCAACACTATCATAGGTGATAATAAAAGCTATGATACTTAGTCCTAAAGGTAACTCATAACTAACAACCATCGACCCAGCACGAGCTGCACCTAGGAGTGAGTATTTGTTATGTGATAACCACCCACCAAATATAACCCCTAAAACACCAATAGCACTAATGCTCAAGTACCATAAAACCCCAAAATCTATGGGGAGAGCCGATACTCTTAAATGCTCCCCATCTATCACCATTGTGTTGGCAAATGGAATCGCCATAAAGGCTAAGAGAGCTGCTACAAATGTGATTATTGGAGCAAACATAAAGAGCCATTTTCCATTTTTAATATGTGATGGGTAGTACTCCTCTTTGAGTAGAAGTTTTACAACATCAGCAAATGATTGCACCACACCACCAAGTCTAAAACCAAAAACATTCGTGCGATTTGGTCCAAGTCTATCTTGAACTAAACCAGCGATACGACGCTCTAACCATACTAAAACAGGGATGGTTAAAAGAGCAAGTAAAGCTCCAAGTACAAAAGATATAACAGCTACAATTATCGCTGGAGTACTCATAAACCAACCTTTTGTAAATACTCTATTATGGTGCTAATAGGCTGATTTCTATGAATCGCTTTTTCACATTTTTGAGTTATGCCATCTTCATTTGTTAAACTTCCTGAGTTTTCACTAAATGGGGCAATAGCAAATGTAAGTCCTGCACTGTTTCGTTTATGAGTAAAAAAGTTTATTTGAGATTGTGCATCAAAATTTTGTGGATGGTTAAAGTTAATAACTAAGTTATATCCATTTGGCTCATTAGTATCAATCTTTAATCTCTCTACCGTTTTATAGTTCGCTGCTCTGTTTGAGCTTTTAAGCATCTCATCTTTAAAATTCTCATCTTGATACACTTCAAGTGGTGAGAAAACTTTTGCACCTAAACCCGAAGCAAACTCTAAAATAGATTCTATCTCCTGAGTGTAAAGATTTGCATCAATAACAATAGCGATACTGTTTTTATATTTTTCTAGTAGGTTTTTAGCTTTTTGTATAGCTTCATCTTCACTTATATCTTCCCCATTTAAAAGAGTTGTCTCTTGTCGATTCTCTTGTAACTCTTTATAGCTAAGTCTCCCCTCATCACAGATAAAAAAACCATTTACATCATCGTTTCTTCGAGGACGGAATCTATATATAAGATCATCTTTATACTTCATCTTGTTGTGGTCTATATAGATATTACACCCCTTAGAACAAGCATGACAGATAGATTCTACTGATTGTAAAAACCAAACTCTTTGGGAAAATCTAAAATCTTTACTACTCATCGCTCCAACGGGACACAAATCTACCACATTCATAGCATAAGGGTTATCGAGTTTTCGCCCCGGTATGGTGCTTATTTTAGCTTCATCTCCACGACCTACGATTCCTAACTCATGAGTATGGGTTATTTTGTCTGTAAATCTTGTACATCTTGCACATAAAACACACCTCTCTTGATCAAGTATAACATTTGAGCCTAAATCAACATGTTTTGAATGTTTTACTTTTTCTTCTATTGTAATTTTTGCATCATGAAGCCCATACTCCATATAAAAATCTTGCAAAGAACACTCACCAGCTTGATCACAAACAGGGCAATCAACAGGGTGATTAATCAGCTCTAGCTCTAAAATATCTTTTCGTATCTTATCAATAGCATCAGTTTTAGAGCGAACCCTCATCCCCTTTTTTACAGGTGTATCACAAGCTATCTGAGGTCTTTTCTGCCCCTCAATCTCCACCATACACATTCTACAGTTACCATCAGTCCCCAAAGATTCGTGATAACAAAAGTACGGAACTTTAATCTTCTCTTTTATAAGCAGGTCTATAAGAAGTGAACCCTCTT
>JAYEKJ010000008.1:0-4010 GCA_034660975.1 Campylobacterota bacterium | reverse complement strand
TAATGATGGTGTATTGGTTGAGACTGAAAAGTGGTACTATGAGGCTAATGTAAAAGCTTAAGCTCTCATAGATATTGAGCTTTCATTTGATGTTTATATGGAGATTATGGCTAGAAGTGGGACAGCTTGGGAGGTTGCTACAAAACAAGGAATCTCTAAGAAGATTATTGATGAGCAACGAAAACTAAGAGATGTTTTTTATAGAGAGTTTTTATCTTATGAGCATATTGAGATTGATGGGGTTGTTGATACTTTAGAGGAGTTAAAAAAAGAGTATAAGATGGGGATTGTAACAACATCAAGAAGGGTTGATTTTGATTTGATACATAATAACAGAGATATTATGCAATTTATGGATTTTTCTTTATGTGTAGAGGAGTACCCTCGTGCAAAACCCCATCCTGATCCATATTTAGCAGGGGTGAAAAAATTTGATGCTACTAAATCTGAGTGTATTGTTGTAGAAGATTCTCAAAGGGGTCTAAGCTCTGCTGTAAATGCTAACATCGAGTGTGTAGTGGTGAGAAATGAATTTACATTAACACATGATTTAAGTAAGGCAAACTATAAGATTGATAAATTTACAGAGTTGATATCATTTTTAGAATCTTGATAAATTTTAAATTATACTTATATAAAAATGTAAAAATTGATTTTTTAGTAAGATTAATTAAAATGTGTTAGTATCCGAAATTATTTAAAAAAGGATCCCCTTGAAGAAACATATCGTAATATATTTAATAAGTTCACTATTGCTTGTTATAAATGTTCATGCTGCTAAAAAAATGACTGATGGTGCTAGACATATAATGGAAGAAGCCCAAAAACAAGTACCCTCTATCACTCCTCAGAAGTTTAAAAAGCTTATTGATGATGATGAAGTCGAGTTTATTCAACTTGATGTTAGAGAGAATGACCAACATGGTCATGGTGAGATCTGGACGATGGAAAAAGTTCGACTTACTCGTGGTTATATTGAGTATAAAGTTGAAGAGGCTATCCCAAATAAAAAATCAAAAATTATTGTAGTGTGTTGTTCTGGTAAAAGAGCTGTTCTTGCTGCTCAAACTATGAAACGATTAGGTTTTAAAGATATTAGTTATCTAGAGGGTGGAGTAAATGGTTGGCTTTCTAAAGGTTACCCTTTAGATACAGTTTTTGGTGAATTATATTTAAAACAAGAGGTTGATAATCTTCCAACTAAACAAGAAAAAAGGTTTGATTAGAAAACTTATCAATTAGATTTAACTCTCCTTAATAAGAGGAAGCTATAATCGAGGGATGTTTAGTAAAAATTTTTAAGCCACCTTATTGGTGGTGTAAATTTTTAACTCTCTATTACATAATCCGGGTTAAATTATTGACAACTCTCCCTATTTTATATAAAATCTTTTTATGGAAATTTTACTTGAAGAATTTTATAAAACTGATCTACATATAGAAAAATTTCATGATAGAAAAATATTTTTAGATGATAAAAATTACCAAATTAATGGCATATCACAAAGTGGTAAAACAAAACTACTTAAACATTATCTACTCTCATTGAAAAAAAACTCTTATATTTATATAAATTGTAATGATATTCGCATAGATATAGATGAACTTAATAAAAATTTATATAGATTTTGTAATATTAACAAAATAGGTGTAGTAGCCTTGGATAATTATAATCCTCAAATAAAATTGATGAATGTATCACAGATAATTATCACCTCTACCTTACATTATGAGATAGATAATTTAATTACATTACAACTTTATCCATTAGATTATGAGGAATTTTTAGCTTATGAACATAAATATGATTCTAGTGCATTAAACCATTTTTTTCAACTGGGTGGTTTACCATCTATGCATAAGGTTTATGCTGATGAGAGAAATATCTACATACAAAAAACACTAAAATATGCTTTAGAGGAGATGGAGTTTGATATCATCTGTTTATGTGCAAAGATGATGTCACAAAAAGTCTCAGCATATACTATATATGAAAGACTTAAAATAAATAGAAAAATCTCTAAAGATAAACTCTATAAATTGTTTGATAATCTCTTAAAAACAAACTATATTCATCAAGTGGAAAAATTAAATCATGCTAGAGCTACAAAAAAATTATATCTTTGCGATACATCCTTAAAGACGGCGCTTAGTGTTGATAAACATTTTGGACGGCTCTTTGAAAACATGATATTTTTAGAACTACTAAAATCAAATATAGAGTGCTACTATGATGATGGGATAGATTTTTATTTACAAGATAAAGAGGAGGTATTGCTATGTATGCCTTTTGCAGATGAACGCACACTGTTTAAAAAATTAGAGCAGATAGAAGCTTTTATCTTTGGTTACCAAGTAAAAAAGATTACAGCTATAACCATGAATAATGAGGGGAAGCTTACTCATCCCCTTTCAGAAGTTGAGATGATTCCATTTGATATATGGGCGATAGGAGATTAGATGACTAAAAAGTTATGTGGGATAGATGAGGCTGGTCGTGGACCAATAGCAGGAGATTTAGTTATGGCTGGATGTATTTTAAACTCTCATATAGATGGTTTAAACGATTCTAAAAAATTAACTGCTAAAAAGCGAGAGACACTTTATGAAATTATCATTAAAAATTCTGATTATTATGTGGTAAAATTCACTGCTAAACAGATAGATGAGCATGGAATCTCTTGGTGTTTAAAGAATGGTTTAGAATCTATCATGAAAAATCTTAGATGTGAAGAATATCTTTTTGATGGTAATACAACTTTCGGAGTAACTGGCTTAAATACAATGGTAAAAGCTGATGGGAAAATTGCAGAGGTGAGTGCAGCATCAATTATTGCTAAAGTTACACATGATAGAGATATTTTAAAGGAATCAGAAAAATATCCTCAGTACCATTTTGAAAAACATAAAGGCTATGGAACAAAACTACATGTTGAGATGATTAAAAAATATGGATATTGTGAGATACATAGAAGAAGCTATAAATTAAAAGCATTAAATCAAAGTTAAAAAGACACTTTTTAATTTAAAAATTGATAAAATTGATTTATTTAATAAATCTTTTAAATATATTTGAGTATAATCCACATTCGCTTTGCTGTTTTACAATTAAATAGAATATTTCTATCTTTATATTTTAGTTATAATGATAAAAGTATTGGCAAGCTAAAATATATTGTTTGCCTAGATGCAGCAAAGATGTTAACAATAAGGACTTTCCATGAAAGTAAGAGCTTCAGTTAAGAAGATGTGTGACGACTGTAAAGTTGTTAAGAGAAAAGGCATTGTAAGAGTAATCTGCAAAGTTAAAAAACATAAACAGAGACAAGGATAACCATGGCTCGTATTTCTGGTGTAGATTTACCTAAAAAGAAAAGAATAGAGTACGGTTTAACGTACGTATATGGTATCGGTTTACACGCTTCTCGCCTAATTTTAGCGGCGACTGGTATAGACCCTAATAAAAGAGTTTTCGAATTAAACGAAGACGATGTTGCTGCAATTACTGCTGAGATCCGTGCTAACCATATGGTTGAAGGTGATCTGCGTAAAAAAGTAGCTATGGATATTAAAGCTCTTATGGATTTAGGTTCATATAGAGGTCTTCGTCACCGTCGTGGTCTTCCATGTCGTGGTCAAAAAACTAAGACAAATGCGCGTACTCGTAAAGGTAAGCGTAAAACTGTCGGCGCTGCATAAGGATTACTAGATGGCAAAAAGAAAAGCTATTAGAAAAAAAGTAGTAAAAAAGAATATTGCTAGAGGTATTTGTCATATCGCTGCTTCATTCAATAATACACTTGTAACAATTACAGATGAGATGGGTAACATGATTGCTTGGAGTTCTGCTGGTTCACTTGGTTTCAAGGGTTCTAAAAAATCGACTCCATTTGCTGCACAAGCTGCTGTTGAAGCTGCTGTTGAAAAAGCACAAGTACATGGTATTAAAGAACTTGGTATTAAAGTTCAAGGTCCTGGTTCAGGTCGTGAAACTGCAGTTAAAGCTGTTG
>JAYEKJ010000007.1:0-4015 GCA_034660975.1 Campylobacterota bacterium | reverse complement strand
CCCAAAGGTAAGAGAAAAGTGCAGTTCTTAAACCACCAATATGTAAGTATCCAGTAGGGGAAGGAGCAAAACGAGTAACAACCATGAAAAAGCCTTTTATTTTAATGGTGGAATTCTAGGCAAATGTTGGTTAAAATGGAGTAAAAGATATAGATTTAGCTTTTATTTAATTTTATATCTTTATCAATAAGTTCATATAGATGTAAATTGCCAAGTACATCACCCACAAAAAGAAAACCATTTATATACTCTAATGATATTATAATTTAACTCATAAATTTTTTCATTAAATTCACTATTATCCCGAATTATGCAATAGGAATTTACAAAATTTACCTATGCTTGTAATCAAGGGATATTTAGTGAAAATTTTTAAGCCACCTTGTTGGTGGTGCAAATTTTTAATGAATGTGCCTTGGTTGCAATGATAGATTAAATTTTTAATTCTCTATTGCATAATTCGGGATTATATAAGTAAGTGGGCATAAATAATTATGCTTCTAATAAGAGGATAGTAATTTTTCCTTTTAATTAGTTTTCCATCTAATTTATAATTTCTAATACTCATATCACCTGAATCTGAAAACAATATTTATTAGATAATAATTAAAAACAAGTTATTTGTTCTTTTTTTAAGTACCACTTTTATCTCTAGCAAAATTGATTAAGCCTTTTTTAGATTTAAAACAACTCCTTCCCTACCCTTTTAGGCTCTTTTTTGCTAAAAGGGTGTAAAATACTTTTTTTAATTCTTACAAATTGGATTTATATGTATAAAATATTTTTAACTTTTATGTTTGTTGTCTCTTTAAACGCTGAGTTGGTTGATGGGATAGCTATTGTTGTTAAGGGCAAAGCAATCACTTTATATGAGATAAAAAAAGAGATGCAAATCTCCGGTGTTGATGAGAAAAAAGCATCAGATGTTTTAATAAGAAAAAAACTTGAAGAGGTGGAGAGTGATGAGAGAAAGATAAGCGTTTCAAGCTCTGAAGTCTTTGATGATATTAAAAAAACGGCATCAAGAAATAATATGAATGTTAGTGAATTTTATGAAGCGGTTAGAAACTCAAATGGGATTAGTTCTAGTGAGTTAAAGATAAAAATAAAAGAGAAAATTCTTTCACAAAAACTATATTCAGCCATAGCTTATAGTTCTGTCTCACAACCAAATGAAACTGAGATAAAAGAGTATTATGAACTTCATATAGATAACTTTTCCCATCCAAAAGCTTTTCTCGTTGTGATCTATAATGCAAAAGACAAACAAAGACTGCAAGAAAAAATAGCCAATCCGATGTTTTATGCTCCAGATATTGCGACAAATGAGCAAACTTTACCTTACGATAGAATCTCACCAGAGTTAGCTGGACTTTTAGCTAGAACACCAATTAATAGTTTTACACCTATTGTACCCGATGGGAAAGGTGGAAATACTAGTTTTTATCTAAAAGAGATAGAAGCAAATACTAATTCATCCCTTGATGATGTAAGAGCTCAGATTATAAATATGATTATGGGTGAAACTAGAGAACAGGTTTTAAGTGATTATTTTGCAAGACTTAAACACAATGCTGATATAAAAATATTAAGAACGGTAAACAAATAGATGTTAAGTGATACTAATTTTATAAATATAGCCACAGAATTGGCAACTGCGTCAAAATGTGTATCTAAACAAGTTGGTGCGGTGATTGTAAAAAATGGCAGAATTTTAAGCACAGGCTATAACGGTACACCAGCAGGATACACAAACTGTTGTGATCATTGGGATGGTGAATATACTTCAGAGCATCATGATTGGTCAAAAACCTATGAGATACATGCTGAGATGAATGCGATTATCTGGGCGGCTAGAGAGGGGATATCTATCGATGGTGCTACTATCTATGTTACCCTTGAACCTTGTAGTGAGTGTAGTAAAAACTTAATCGCTAGTGGGATTAGAAGAATCGTTTATGCAAAAGAGTATGAACATACAAACTCTGAGACAATCTCTAGATTCATAAAAGATAATGGTGTAACCATCGAAAAATTAAAGGTGGAAAATAACTAGAATCTAATCTAGCTATTTATAAAATTTGCAATTATAGAAGTTGGTCTTCCTATGATTGCTTTTTCATTTTTAAACAAAACTGGTCTCTCTATAAGAATCGGATTTTTCACCATTGCAAAGATAAGCTCCTCTTCACTATTCTCATCAGCTAAGTTTAACTCTTGATAAACTTCCTCTTTTGTTCTCATCAACTCTCTAGCAGATAATCCTAACATACCTAATGTAGTTTTAATCTCTTTTGCATCTAGTGTAGTTTTTAAATATTCAACAACATCACTCTCACAATTATTCTCTTCTAAAATACTCATAGCCTCACGAGATTTTGAACATCTTGGATTATGCCAAATTTTCACTATACTCATATCCCTACCTTTTTTTTGTCTGTATTTTACACTATAATTATTATAAATAAAATTAAAGGATACCATTATGAAATATGCAAGTAGTTATTCAAAATTAGCAGATTTTGGAAGAGAGTTGCTAATTAAAAAATCTTTAGCTGATGGTTTACCTCTTATCTCTAAATCAGCCAAAGATATAATAGGTGCTGATAGATGTTCTATCTTTATAAATGATTTAGAAAAAAAAGAGCTTTGGACAACTATCTCAGATGGTGTTGATAAAATTATTATCCCTCAAGGAAAAGGTATTGTTGGACAAACCATCAAAGAGGAGAGGACAATTCTTGTAAATGATGTTTATTCAAATCAACATTTTATGGCTGATATAGATGAAGAAACAGGCTATACAACTAAAAACATAATAGCTACACCTATTTTTAATTCAGATAGAGATGTTATTGGTGTTTTAGAACTATTAAATAAAGAGAATGGATTTGATGAAGCGGATATGAAATTCACAAAATTCTTTGCCCACTATATTAGTGGTTTTTTGGAACTTATTTTATTTAAAAGGCGTATAGTAGAGAGAGGTTAACAAACCTCCACTCTATTTCTACCACTATTTTTTGCCATATATAGCTTTTGATCTACTATATTTACATACTCATTCAAAAAACGATGTTTATAATAATTTTTAGGTTTTATCTCAATGAGACCTACACTCACAGTTGTGTTTACTTTTTTCTCATCAATTGTTAAAAAGCTATCTTGAAACTCTAAGCGAATTTTTTCTAATACTTTATACCCTTTATCTTTTTCCATTGCTGGAAAAATAACAATAAATTCTTCACCACCGTAGCGTACAATAACATCAGAATTACGGATATTTTTTTTCACAATATCTACAAATAGTTTTAGCATCTTATCCCCGGCAACATGCCCATGCGTATCATTAAGCTTTTTAAAGAAGTCTAAATCACACATAGCTAAAACAAATGAGTTATTTGTAGCTAAAGATAGCTCATATTGACTCTCAAATACACTCCCTAAGCCATGACGATTCATTGCATCAGTCAAAGCATCTTTTGTGATCTTATTATTCATAATTATATTATCAATGAGAGCTAATTCAGTCCCTATACTTAAAGATAAAAGTTCACATTTTTCAAGATAAGTTATAAGTATATGATATTCTTTTTTACCTATATTTTCTTTTATCTTTTTTCCAAAAATATGTAGATTTTTATGTAAAGTATTGATCACTTTAAGTTTTGAATTGTTCTGTATTACCTGTTTTGCATCACAATCTAACCACAATCCAAAACTACATTTTTTATCATTTAGTTCAGAATAATTATCAAAATTTTCATCTCTAACAGAGATAGCTATATCTGTTAACCAAATCAAGTGAGATTCATAATGTTGTATAATATTTCTATCTATTATATCTGACATAGAATTGATGCGAATATTGTTAATAGATAGAAGTTTATTTGTATATTCATTTAGATATATATTCGCAATTCTATTGTTTATTTTATTAAATAATGAAAGAAATTCAAAAATATTTGAATTTACATCTGCTAATATTATTTGATCTATTAACATACTTTTTAAA
>JAYEKJ010000006.1:29920-45313 GCA_034660975.1 Campylobacterota bacterium | reverse complement strand
TATCTAAATATCTTTACTATTTTTTAGAAGGAAATAATCACTTAATTCTTAAATTAAAAAAAGAAGGTGGTGTTCCTGCTGTTAATAGAGGAGACTTGATAAAATTAGAGATTCCAATCCCACCACTAAAAGAACAAGAAAAAATCGTTAATATCCTAGACAAGTTCGACACCTTAACAAACTCCATAAGCGAGGGTTTACCTCGTGAGATAGAGTTACGACAAAAGCAGTATGAGTATTATCGTGATTTACTTTTAACTTTTCCTAAGCAAGATATAAAGGTATAGTATGCAAGAGATAAAAAAACTAATATCTGAGATAAATAGACTTCATAGTGCATTTTCAAATGATTATTTTGAAGTAGGAAAGATAGAAAAAATCAATCTATCAAAAACAATCAAACGAATCCCCACACACCATATCTACAAATACCGTCTTATTTTACATGAGAGTATCAATGATTACTTAATGGAAGCAGATATTGAGATGAGGTATTTTTATCGTGTTAAAACTCGTGAAAGTATTGATGATAAGATTGAACGATTGTCAAGTCGTGAAGACCAATACCCTGTAAACAATTGGCTCAATGATATTTTTGGTGCTAGAATAGTTTTGAATACTCAACAAATAGAATCAATCATCGATACACTTGATGAGTGGCAAGATGAGCTAAGTCTAAAAAATTGGTATCTTAGAGAAAAGGAGGGGTATAAAGGGCTTCATATCTATTTTAAAAATAGAAGTAATTTTTACTTTCCGTGGGAGTTGCAGATTTGGGATGAAAAAGATGTTCGTAACAATATCAAAAATCATGAAAAGTTTAAACGAAACTTTATATAAAGGATTATGATGGATTGCACTAAACCAATAGCAGAGTCAAACAATTTTATCATCTTAGACAAATACACTAAAATTGAACAAGAGGGTAGCTCCTACCAAAGTGAATCTGATTTAGAAAATGAGCTTATAAAAGATTTATCGAATCAAGGGTATGAGTTTTTAAGTGATTTAAATAGCCCTGATAAGATGCTAAAAAATGTAAGAAAACAACTCCAAGTTCTCAATAAAGTAGAGTTTTCAGATTCTGAATGGAATCGTTTTGCAGAGGAGTATTTAGATAAACCAAGTGATAATATTATAGATAAAACTCGTAAAATACATGATGATTATATCTATGATTTTGTGTTTGATGATGGACAAATTAAAAATATCTATTTACTTGATAAAAAGATTATTAGTAGAAATAAAGTGCAAGTTATTAAGCAGTTTATGCAAAATGGTACTTCAGCTAATCGTTATGATGTAACTATTTTAGTAAATGGTTTGCCATTAGTTCAGATAGAGCTTAAAAAAAGAGGTGTAGCTATACGAGAAGCCTTTAATCAAATACATAGATACTCTAAAGAGAGTTTTAATAGTGAAAACTCTTTATATAAATATTTGCAGATTTTTGTAATATCAAATGGTACAGATAGTAGATACTTTGCTAATACTACAAAGAGAAATAAAAATAGTTTTGATTTTACTATGAATTGGGCTAAATCTGATAATAAACTTATTAAAGATTTAAAAGATTTCAGTGCAACATTTTTACAAAAAAATACTTTGCTTAATGTTCTGATAAACTACTGCGTTCTTGATGTAAGTGATACGCTACTAATAATGAGACCTTATCAAATAGCAGCTACTGAGAGACTTATATGGAAAGTAAAAAGCTCTTATGAGGTAAAAAAGTGGAGTAGTATTGATGGTGGTGGGTTTATCTGGCATACAACTGGTAGTGGTAAAACCCTTACAAGTTTTAAAGCTGCAAGATTAGCAACTGAACTTAATTTTATAGAAAAAGTATTTTTTGTAGTGGATAGAAAAGACCTTGATTATCAAACTATGAAAGAGTATCAAAGATTTTCACCCGATAGTGTCAATGGAAGTGATAGCACAGCAGGACTAAAGCGAAATATCGAAAAAGATGATAATAAAATTATCGTAACTACTATTCAAAAACTCAACAACTTAATGAAAAGTGAAAATGATTTAGATATTTATTCTAAACAAGTTGTTTTTATTTTTGATGAAGCTCATCGTAGCCAGTTTGGTGAAGCACAAAAAAATTTAGTTAAGAAGTTTAAGAGATATTATCAGTTTGGTTTTACAGGAACTCCTATATTTCCTGAAAATGCTTTAGGGGCTGAAACTACGGCAAGTGTGTTTGGAACAGAATTACACTCCTATGTTATTACGGATGCTATACGAGATGAAAAAGTTTTAAAATTTAAAGTAGATTATAACGATGTAAGACCACAGTTTAAAGAGTGTGAAAGCGAAATAGATGAGAAAAAGCTAAGTGCATTTGAAAATAAACAAGCACTGTTGCATCCTATAAGAATCAATGAAATATCTCAATATATTTTAAATAATTTCAATCAGAAAACACACCGTTTACAAATTGGCTCTTATGGCTTTAATGCTATGTTTGCTGTTAGTAGTGTGGATGCAGCAAAGCTTTACTATGAAGCTTTTAAGAAGTTACAAAAAGAGAAAGAGAAGCCTTTGAGGGTTGCTACTATTTTTTCATTTGCAGCTAATGAGACACAAGATGCTCTTGGAGATATTGCAGATGAAACATTTGAGCCAACTGCAATGGATGCAAGTGCAAAAGAGTTTTTAAGTGTCGCTATTGATGATTATAACACTATGTTTAAAACTTCTTATGGAGTACAAGCACAGGAGTTTCAAAACTATTATCGTGATTTAGCTAAAAGAGTGAAAAACAGAGAAGTTGATTTATTGATAGTTGTAGGGATGTTTTTAACTGGGTTTGATGCACCATCTTTAAACACTCTATTTGTAGATAAAAATCTAAGATACCATGGTTTAATGCAGGCATTTTCTCGAACAAATAGAATCTATGATGCTACTAAAACTTTTGGAAATATAGTAACTTTTAGGGATTTAGAAAAATCTACAATAGACGCAATCACCCTTTTTGGCGATAAAAATACTAAAAATGTAGTTTTAGAAAAAAGTTATGATGAATATATGCTCGGGTTTACAGATGTAACTTCTGGAGAAGCTAAAAGAGGTTATAAAGATATTGTTGAAGAGTTAGAACAAAAATTTCCTAATCCAGATGAAATAGAAAAACAGTTAGATAAAAAAGAGTTTTCTAAATTGTTTGGGGAGTATTTAAAAGTAGAGAATGTATTACAGAATTATGATGAATTTTCTGGCTTAAAAGTTCTACAAGAGTTAGATATAAATGATTTAGAGGCTATTAAAGAGTTTAAGGCACAATATTATCTAAATGATGAAGATTTTAAAAAGATGAGTGAGATTAAAATACCAAATGAACGAATCATTCAAAATTATAAATCAACATATAATGATATAAGAGAATGGATTAGAAGAGATAAAGTATCTGATGAAAAGGAAAAATCTACTATTGACTGGAGTGAGATAGTATTTGAGGTTGATTTACTTAAATCTCAAGAGATTAACCTTGATTATATTTTGGAGTTAATATTTGAGCATTATAAAAAAGTTAAAGATAAGTCAGAATTAGTAGAAGAGATGCGAAGAGTCATTAGAGCTAGTTTAGGAAACCGTGCAAAAGAGAGTTTAGTTGTAGATTTTATCAACCAAGCAAATTTAGATGATATTGGCGATAAAGCTAGTGTAATTGAAGAGTTTTTTAAATTTGCACAAGCCCAGCAACTGCATGAGGTTAATGAACTTATTTGTGGTGAGAACTTAAACGAAGAAGCTACTAAGAGATATATAGTTTCATCGTTAAAGCGAGAGTACGCTAGTGAAAATGGTACTGAGCTAAATGCAATTTTACCAAAAATGAGTCCACTTAACCCCGAGTATTTGACTAAAAAACAGACTGTTTTTCAGAAAATTGCTCTCTTTGTTGAAAAGTTTAAAGGTGTAGGTGGGAAGATTAGGATTTTAGGTGATTAGATGATTATATATATAGGTTTTTTATTTTTTACAGTTTTAGTTTTAGCTTTTGTGTTTTATCAATGGCAGTATTTTATGCTTTTTACTCCAACATACTTTAGAGATGGTGAGTTAGATGAAAATTTTGAGATTCTAAGTATCACAACTGATGATAAAGTTGAACTAGAGGGTGTGATTTTCACTCCACAAAATCCAAGAAATACACTATTATTTTTTGCTGGTCGTTTACATGATAGTGTAGGGCTTATAAAAAAACTATCTACTCTATATCCTGAGACTAGAATTATTACATTTAACTATCGCTCTTATGGAAGAAGTGAGGGGATAGTTAGTGAAAAAAAAATACTCTCTGATGGTATTAAAATCGCTGGTATAGTTAAAAAAAATTATGGAGATTTTTATCTTTTAGGTTTTTCTATCGGCTCTAGTGTCGCTTCTTTCGTAGCAACTAAAATAGATACAAAAGCTTTATTTTTAGTTGGAACTTTTGATAGCATAGCAAGTTTAGTAAAAGTAAAATACAGATTTATCCCATCGTGGTTTTTAAGATACAAGTTTGACAACACAAAATTAGTTAAAGATATAGATACTAAAACCTATCTTTTTGTAGGTGTTGATGATGAGATCACATATATACAAAACTCTAGAAATTTAAAAAGTTATGTAAAAAATTTAGTCTTATATAAAGAGTTAGATAATTTAACACATAAAGATTTACTTTGGGATTCTAAAGTTACCAACGAAATAAGGAAGGTATTGCAATAATGGATTTAGCTTTTATTTTAAAAAAATTTATAACTTTTTTTCTTGAGCCATTTGGGATGGTGTTTAGTTTGTTAATTATAGGCTTGTTTTTTTTATATAGAAAAAAATATAATTATTCAAAACTCTTTTTATCTTTAGGATTAGGCTTGTTATTTTTATTTTCATATCCCCCTTTTTCAAATTTTTTGATCCAAAATTTGGAGGATAGATATATAAAATATGATGATAAAGAAGATATAAAATATATTCATGTTTTAGGTCATGGACATAATACAGATATTACACAACCACTCTCATCAAATATCAGTTCAGCAGGTGTTAAAAGAGTTATAGAGGGTGTGATTTTACATAAACAGATAGATGGCTCAAAGTTGATTTTTACAGGTTATGAGGGGAGTACAAATATATCAAATGCTCAGATGAATGCAAATTTAGCACTTGCATTAGGAGTTGAAGCTCAAAATATGATAATTAATCCAAAACCAAAAGATACAGCACAAGAAGCAGAGTTTACAAAATCAATTTTAGATAAAAAGCCATTTATATTGGTGACATCAGCAAGTCATATGGCAAGATCGATGAAATTATTTGAATCGCTTGGATTAAATCCTATTGCTGCTCCAACAAACTTTTATAAAAAAGAGTTTAGAGGATTCTTAATAGCACCAAATGTAGGTTCATTTAATATATCAAGAGTTGCTATGCATGAATATTTAGGGATTTTATGGAACGAGATAAAATGGTATAATGCCAAATGAAAAAAATTCTAATTATTAGCGATGGTGATGTTGGGCAACATTTCATCCAAAGAATCGTAGAAACTTATACAAGTGAAAATATCTATTATGTTGTTGAGACTAAACAAAAGAAGTATGAAAATGTAAATCCTGCTCGTTTTAAGTTTTATGAATTTGATCCTACTAGTTTGTATAAACTGGCCAACTTACTCAAGATGGAGTTTGTTCAAGTATTTATAGCTATGGACAGTTTGATTGATGTTGAAAATACAATTAAAAATATTAGAACAATTAAAAAACAGTTACGAATAGTAGTTTTAAATAAATGGAAAAAAGAGAATGGAGATTCAAATGTAATCTTTGTTAACTCTAAAGAGATTTTAGCCTCAAGGTTATTAGATTACCTACCTAATGTTCCAGTTATAGCTCAAAATGTGGGAATAGGTGAGGGTGAGATTATGGAAGTTTTAGTTCCATTTGGGAGCTCTTTTGTATATAGGCATATAGGTGTTATTGAGCAAAAAAACTGGCGAATAGTTGCAATATATAGAAACAGAAAACTTATTATGCCATCTCGTAGAAGAATGATTCAACCAAATGATCTATTAGTTTTAGTGGGCGAACCAGCTGTTCTTCGTTCTGTTTATCGTGTTATTAAGAGAGAGTTGGGGCAATTTCCTGAACCTTTTGGGTCAAATTTATACCTTTACATAGATATGAATATTGTCAATCATGATACTATTGAGGAGGTTGTAAGAAGAGCTATTTTTGCACATAAAAAATTTAAGCATAATCTTATTATAAAAGTGGTAAATCCTGGGGACATTGATATTTTAAGATATATTAAGCAATTTAGAAGTGATAATGTAACAGTTGATATTAAATATAATAATCTTGATTTAGAAACAACATTTTTTAGTGATATAAAAATACATCATATTGGATTGATAATAGTTTCTAAAGAGATGTTTGCAAACTATAATTTTAGAACAACTCTTTATGAATCTCATATTCCTGTTTTAAAATTAGCAGATAGAGCTTTTTCTACTGTTAAAGATGCATCTTTAATTTTAAATGATAATCGAGATTTAGAAAAAATATCTACAACAATTTTTGATATATCAGAGCAGATGGGTTTTAATCTTGAACTACATAACTATATGAACGAACACCAAGAGGAGAAAGAGCAAGTTATAGAGCATTACTATAATCTATCAACAATTTTTTCCAAATCTATTAAAGTTATAAAAGAGAGTGAGAACCCAATTGGAACTTTAAAGAAAAAAGAAAATTTTATCCATATATTACCATTTACAAACAAATTGACAAACAGGAGAATTTATTCTCTATTTTCAACAGATAGTGAGAAACTTTATCATAAACTTGATGAGTATCATCAGATTTTCATCCCTGTTCAATTGTGATTTAGCCTTTTATTAGTCTTTTTTTAGTATTATCTATTTTAAATAATTTATATATTTGGATAGATAATGCAAGTAAACATTCCTCTTAAAAAAGTAGTTGACAACTCTTATAATATAACAATAGATACACTTCCTAAAGTTCATTTTGATACCAAGGTAGCAATAGTTACAAACCCTAAAGTAGCTGGATTACATCTAGCTTATCTTCTTAGTAGAATTACCGCAAAAGAGTTGTATATTATAACTGTACCTGATGGTGAAGAGTATAAAAACCAAGAATCAATAGATACTATTTTAGAATCATTATTTAATCATCGTTTTAATCGTAAATCAATGCTTATAGCTTTTGGTGGTGGTGTGATTGGTGATATGACAGGGTATGCTTCAAGTATTTATCAAAGAGGGATAGATTTTATCCAGATACCCACTACACTTCTTTCTCAAGTAGATGCTAGTGTTGGTGGTAAAACAGGCATGAATAACTCTTATGGCAAGAATTTAATTGGAGCTTTTCACCAGCCTAAAGCTGTTTATATTGATCCACTCTTTTTAACCACACTTCCATCTCGTGAGTTTGGTGCAGGTGTTGCAGAGATTGTAAAAATGGCAGTTACTTTTAATAAAGATTTTTTTGAGTTTCTAGAATCTGCTAATTTGAATAATCCTGAAATTTTACAAGAGGCTATAAAAAGAGCAGTTCAAACAAAAGCAGATGTAGTTGCTCAAGATGAAAAGGAGCATGGTATCCGTGCTGCTTTAAACTATGGACATACTTTTGGGCATGTAATAGAGAATGAAACAAAATATAAAAAGTTTCTTCATGGTGAGGCAGTTGCTATTGGTATGGTCATGGCAAACGAAACAGCAGTGAAGATGGGTTTAATGAGTCAGGATGAAGCATTAAGAGTTAAGTCTTTACTACAAAAATACTCTTTGCAAACTCAATACCAAATAGTAAATAGTGAAAGTTTTTATGAAACATTTTATTTAGATAAAAAAAGTTCCGATACAGCAATAACTTTCATAATCCCAATGGGTCTAGGTGGTGTTGAAATTACTGATAAAATTGATAAAAATTTAATAATATCAGTTTTAGATGAGCATGGTAGATAGAATGAAGAAAATATTTTTTTTATTTTTTTTAATTACGACTATTGCAATTGCAAAAAATAATTTTAATGAGATAACAAATAAAGATTTAAATCTAACAGCACAACAATTAAAAATAATAAAATTAAAAGAAGAGAAAACTAGGCAAGAAACAATTTCATCATACATTCTAGAGTTACAGACAATAGAAGATGAAATATCTCAAGAGAAGGTTTGGATGAAAAGTTATGCCTCTTATTTAACCTCCTTAGATATTAGAGAAAAATTATTTCAAATAACTTCAAGAATAAAAGATTTAAAAAAGAGACCAAAATCTATTACAAATACAGATGAGTTAAATACTTTAACCTCAAAAGAGAAGATTTTATCTTCACAGATAGAAAAATTAAAAGAGAAAGATAGTGCCCCATTTTCTAGACTTTTAACCCCACCAACAGTTGAGGAGGCTTCGAAAATAACAAACCCAATTGATATTTTTGCTGGTATATCACTAATAAAAAAACAAAGTGCAGATCTACAAGAGTATATAACGAGAAAAAAGAAGTTAATTGATTTAACAATGCTACTTAGACGAGAAAGAGATATATATGACAAAATAGATATTTTAGATTTTGAAGGTATATACAAGGATGAAGCTAAACAAAAAGAGAAGCAGTTACAACAATTTGAGATAGCTCTTGATACATCAACTGTTACAGCAGAAATCTATCAAAATAGATTAGAAATAATTGAAATCAACATGAATAAAGAGATAGAGGAGCAGATATATAAACTTGCTAAGATAGGTATTATAGTATTAATAGTTTTTATTATATTTTTTCTTTTAAAATTAGTTGTTAAAAAATATATAAAAGATAATGAAAGATTTTATATGGCAAATAAAATTATTACTTTTACAAATGTTACATTTGTAATAATAATATTATTTTTTAACTATATGGAAAATGTAAGTCATCTAGTGACAATCTTAGGATTTGCATCTGCTGGTATAGCTATCGCGATGAAAGATTGGTTTATGAGTATTTTAGGGTGGTTAGTTATTGTATTTGGTGGTAGTATCCATGTTGGTGATAGAATCAGAGTTGATATGGATGGGATGAAATATGTTGGTGATGTTATGGATATATCACTTCTTCGTATGACACTTATTGAAGATATAACATTAACAACTACGATGGAAAATAGAAGAGCAGGTAGAATAATATTTGTGCCTAATAACTACATATTTACTAGAATGATTGCAAACTATTCCCACTCCTCACTAAAGACTGTTTGGGATGGGATAGATATAATGATTACATTTGATTCTAATCATAAAAAAGCTATGCATCTTTGTAAAGATATAACACGAAAATACTCTAAAGGTTATACAGATATAACTAGAAAACAATTAAATAAGATTAGAAGGCATTATAGTCTTAAAAATACAAATGTTGAGCCTAGAATTTTTTCTTTCATTGAACCAAATGGTATAAATATAAGTTCATGGTACTTGACAAATGCTTATGCTACATTAACACTTAGAAGTGCAATTTCAACAGAGATAATTGATGCTTTTAATAGGGAAGATGATATCACAATAGCTTACCCAACACAAAGCTTATATTTAGAAAAATCTGCAAAAAAACCAACTTTTGCACAAGAGGAGATAGTATAATGGTGAAACAAAAAGTATATTTTAAAACTTTTGGATGTAGAACAAATATTTATGATTCTCAGGTGATGATGAGTGCTTTAAGTAAATATGATATTACCCAAAATGAGCAAGAAGCTAATGTGATAGTGATTAACTCATGTACAGTTACCAATGGAGCAGATACGCATGTTCGCTCTTATATCTCTAGTGTAGAAAAAAACAACAATAATACAAAGATATTTTTAACTGGTTGTGGAGCTCATACTAAGGGTGAGAGTTTATTAGCTCAAGGAAGAGTTCATGGGGTATTTGGTCAGAGTGAGAAGCTTAAAATAGATAAATTTTTATCTACTGATGAGCCATTTTATAATCCAGGTGATTTAAATTATGTAGATAAAAGTATTGTTGGTGATTTTGTTGGAAAGAGTAGGGCATTTATAAAGATTCAAGAGGGGTGTAACTTTAGATGTTCATATTGTATTATCCCTTTTGTTCGTGGTGATGCTAGAAGTATGGATGAAAAAGGTATTTTAGAGCAGATAACGAAGTTAGCATTGAATGGTTTTGGAGAGTTTATTCTAACTGGTACTAATGTTGGTAGTTATGGGCAAAAAGGGAACACCTCCATAGCAAAACTCATGAAAAAAATCTCTCAAATAAGAGGTGTCCGCCGTATAAGATTAGGTAGTGTAGAGCCAGTTCAGATTACAGATGAGTTTAAAGAGATTCTTGATGAACCATGGTTAGAAAGACATCTCCACATTGCTCTTCAGCATACTTCACCTCAGATGTTAAAAATTATGAATAGACGCAATGTTTATAAGCAAGATAAAGAACTCTTTGAACTCTTAGCTGATAAAGGTTTTGCAATAGGGACAGATTTTATCACTGGACATCCGGGGGAGAGTGATTTACTTTGGGAAGAGGCTATGGAAAATCTAAAAGAGTTACAACTTACTCATATCCATCCGTTCACATACTCAAAAAGAGATGGCACTCCATCAGCACAGATGAAACCAGAAGTAAATGGAAATATTGCAAAACAAAGACTTCATGAGTTAGAATCTATTGTTAAAGGTAAAAATCTAGAGTTTAGAGATAGTTTTAAAGGTGAATTAGAAGTTCTAATTGAGAATGAAAAAGATGGGCTATATCACGGATTTGATCAACATTTTAATAAAATAATCATCCAATCAAATGAAGATTTAGTTGGTAATTGGATCACTATAAAAAACTATGATGTAAAAGAAAATTATAATTATGCTCAATTATAAAACAAGTCGAATTACTCTCATAGCATCAGCTTTTGTTGTTATATTATTAATTTTATTTGCACTATTAAGAGATAATGCAGATAATATAACTCTAAAAGATGCTCAAAAAATATTGTTAAATCATACTGTTAAAGATGTGACTGTTACTAAAAAATATGTATATTTAAAGACAGAAAATAATTTTTATAAAATTGCTTCATCTCAAGTTACTCCCTCTATGTTTGTTGATTATGAGGTGGAGGTAGAAACTGGTTCTAATGCTGTTGTTTATATTTTATCTATTATATTATTACTGAGTTTTGGTACATTGGCTTTAAGATGGTGGCAAAAGAAAGATACAAGTGAGCATAATAATATCTCTATTTCTAAAAACTCTTTGAAAAATGAAGATGATTCTAGTGTAATTCAAGCGATAAAAAGTGATGTAACATTTGATGATATAGGTGGAATCAGTGATGTTAAAGTGGAACTTGAAGAGATTATAGATTTTATGAAAAATCCAATAAGATATAAAAATTTTGGTGCAAGAATGCCTAGGGGTGTATTGCTAGTTGGCCCTCCTGGTGTTGGTAAGACCATGATAGCTAAAGCTGTTGCACATGAAGCTGGTGTACCTTTTTATTATCAAAGTGGTGCTTCTTTCGTTCAAATATATGTGGGGATGGGTGCAAAAAGGGTACATGAACTTTTTTGTGCAGCTAAAAAGAATTCACCATCAATCATATTTATAGATGAGATAGATGCTGTTGGTAAAAAAAGAGATGGACAAAGAAATGATGAGAGGGAAGCAACACTAAATCAACTTCTTACAGAGATGGATGGTTTTGAGGGTTCAAGTGGGATTATTGTTGTTGCTGCAACAAATAAGATAGAAGTTTTAGATTCTGCACTTCTTCGTGCTGGAAGATTTGATAGAAGAATTTTTGTCGAACTTCCGACAAAGATTGAAAGAGAATCTATACTCAGTAAATATTTACATAGTGTTCCAAATAAACTAGATATAAAAGCTATTGCAAATATGACAGTTGGATTTAATGGTGCTTCATTAGCTACACTTGTAAATGAAGCAGCACTTTTGTCGCTGAGAAACAATGATTCTTATGTGAGGGAAGAACATTTTCATCAAGTAAAAGATAAAGTTATGTTTGGAAAGAAAAAACTTCAAATGTTAAATGATAAACAGAAAAAATATAAAATAACTTATCAAGCAGGTAAAGTGGTATGTGCTACTTATTTTGATCTACCTTTTGAGAAATTGATGTTGAGTAATGAGAGATTAACACCATTAATTGATGAACCTTTGATTAAACAAGAGTTAGAAGATAGGGTTAAGATGTTACTTGCTGGTATTGTTGCTTGTAGTATTAAATTTAATGAACATGCAAGTAGTGCTAAGGATGATTTAAAAGAGGCTAAAGAGTTAATAAAAAGTATGATTCTAGATTATGGGATGGGTGAGAAATTAATTTCATCACAAAAAGAGGAAGAGAAAGTGATGAATAGATTATATGATGAGTGTAAAATATTATTAGAATCTATGCAAACAGTGATAGATAAAACAGAATTAACATTATATGAAAAAGAAAGTATCACAAAAGCTGATGTACAAATATATATAAATGAACTTAATAATGGGGTTTAGATGAGATATTATAATGGTTTTTCATTAAAAAATGAAGAGTATCTTTTTGGTGATTATTTAAGTGATTCAGATTATTCTATTTGTGGTTTTAGTTATGGAGCAATTAAAGCTTTCCAAGAGCTAAAAAGAGAATTAGAACTAGGGAATAGGGTTGATAAACTTATTTTAATCTCACCAGCTTTTTTTCAAACCAAGCCTATTAAGTTTAAAAAACTTCAACTTATGGCTTATAGAAAAAATAAAGAGAGATATTTAAAACAATTTATAGATTCTTGTTTTTCCCCTTATCAAAAGAAAATAGTGGAGTACAAAGAGACTACAATTGAAGAGCTAGATGAGTTATTAAACTATGAATGGATAGTAGATGAATTTAAAATACTAGAACAAAAAGGGATTAAGGTAGAGGTATATTTGGGTGGTGAAGATAAAATTATAGATGTAGCCGGAGCAAGAGAGTTATTTTTAAAGGTTAGTACAGTTACATATATAAAAAGTGTAAATCATTTTTTACAAATAAATTAAATTGGAGACGATATTATGAGTGAAATTAAAATAGGTGTTATAACAGCAAGTGATAGAGCAAGTAAAGGAATTTATGAGGATATATCTGGTGTAGCTATTCAAGATACAATGAAAGATTACTTAATAAGTGAATTTGAGATTATTTATAGATGTATCCCAGATGAACAAGATATTTTGGAATCTACAATGAAAGAACTTTGTGATGAAGCAGGGTGTTGTTTGGTAGTAACTACTGGTGGAACTGGACCAGCACTTAGAGATGTAACTCCTGAAGCTACTGAGAATGTATGTGAGAAGATGATGCCAGGTTTTGGTGAGCTAATGAGACAAGTAAGTCTTCAGTATGTGCCAACAGCAATTTTGTCTCGTCAAACAGCAGGGATAAGAGGAAAAAGTTTAATTATAAATTTACCAGGAAAACCAAAATCAATTCGTGAATGTTTAGATGCAGTATTTCCAGCAGTTCCATATTGTATAGATCTAATAGAGGGACCATATATTGAAACAAATGAAAATATAATAAAAGCATTTAGACCAAAGCAAGCTAAGTAAGAATTTTATTTAAAAAGCAGAAGTGGTTTAAATAATAATTAAGTTATAAAGTATTATCATAGAGTAAATATATATTAAAGGGTATTAGATGAAAAAAATTACATTGTCTTTATTGGTAGCTTCGATGTCACTTTTAGCTTATGAGGGTCATAGTGAAAATACAGATTCTCAGGTTTATGTACAAAGTCAAACGGTAGTAAATAATATCGTTGCAGATGCACCTAAAACAAACTTTATAACTAGTGGTAAAGAGTTTGGCGCTGCAGCACAGTATGTAAATGCTGGTGATGTTACTATTCTGAATATCCCTCTTGGTATGCAAGTTGGTTTTGGTTTTGGTGTAGAGGTAAATATTCCACTAGTTAGTGTTAAAAACTTTGGTTGGGCTCAAGATAAAAATACCGGTATTGGTGATATATCTGTTGGTGGAAATTATAATTTTGGAAGTGTTTTAGAATCAACGGGATTAAATATCACAACAGTTCTTTACAAAACGGCAACTGGTGATGTTGATAAGGGCTTAGGTTCAGATGTAGATGCGATATCTTTAACGCATAAGTTTTCAAAAAGTTTAAATACTAAATATACAGTAAATGCATTATTATCTTATACTCTTAATGATGATACTGTCTCAGGTGATTCTTATATGCTAATGGGAGGTGCTTCTATGCCTTGTTTATTATCAAATAAAGTTACAACTAGTGCAAAATTAACTTATTTTTCAGTTGCTGAAAATAAATATAACTTTGGTGAATTAACAAGTGCTGATTTATGGTTGCAGTGGGATAGTGATAAATTAGTTAATAATCTTCCTTTAGGTTTTGGAGTAAAATTACCTCTAATAAATGAAGTTGATGGTAATGATAAAGATAAGACTGTTGTGTTTTATCTAAGTATGGCAAGTTTCTTTTAATAAATAAAATTTAATAACAAAGATGAAACACTTTGTTATTAAATTTAGAATGAGATTCTAATTCCAACAGGACAATGGTCTGAACCAGTTATCTCATCTAAAATAAATGCATCTTCAAGGTTTTCGCATAAATCTTCACTAATAAAGAAATAGTCTATTCTCCATCCAACATTCCTATCTCTAGCTCCAGCTCTATATGACCACCAGCTATATTTATCTGTTTTATCACCATTTACATATCTAAATGTATCAATATAACCATGCTCTATTAGTTTATCAATCCATGCTCTTTCTAATGGCAAAAAGCCTGATTTCTTAGAATTTGTTTTGGGATTCTTTAAATCTATCTCTTTATGAGCTGTATTTACATCTCCACAAATTATTATAGATTTACCATCCTCTTTAAGCTTTTCGCAATAAGTTAAAAAATCATCATAAAATCTCATTTTATGAGCGAGTCTCTCTTCATCTTTTTGACCATTAGGAAAATAAACATTAAACAAAACAATATCATCATAGTGAGTTTCAACAATTCTACCTTCGTGCATTGTATCTATATTAGGGCAGGTTGAATTATAGTCATTTTGAAGTACACTCCAAGTCATTGTGCCACTATAACCTTTTTTAGTTGCAGAATTAACTATAATATCTTGATATTGTTTTTCAAATAAATCATCAGGTATTTGTTCCTCTAAAGCTTTTATCTCTTGAAGGCATAATATATCAGTTTCTCTCTCATCAATCCATTTAAGAGCATCTTTATTACCTACGGCACGAATCCCATTTACATTCCATGAAATTATCTCTATTGAATTTGACATTGTATTTCCATTTGTAATATTTTTTAAGTAGAGG
>JAYEKJ010000006.1:1562-29820 GCA_034660975.1 Campylobacterota bacterium | reverse complement strand
TTCTCTCTCATCAATCCATTTAAGAGCATCTTTATTACCTACGGCACGAATCCCATTTACATTCCATGAAATTATCTCTATTGAATTTGACATTGTATTTCCATTTGTAATATTTTTTAAGTAGAGGGTAGAGGTATAGCCACCCTAAATCAAACTTATGGCTTATCCTAAAGGACGATAAGAAAATCATACACTTGACTTCGTTGAAAGGTCTTGCACCCAAAGGGTATAGTAAAAGCTACTAGTAGCTCCTACAACCTTTTGCCTTGCAATTGCATAATTTTCTTATCGCTGATATACCTAAGTTTGTTTTAGGATGGCTATATATCCCCATTAAAGGGAATATAAGAAGCGGATTAAACGAAATCTACTTCAGCAAGGTGATGTTGTAGTCCTAGCTCATCTGGTGTACAACCAAGAGCTAATCCTATCATTTGTTGCATATGTAAAACAGGAAGTTCAACTTCACGACCTATCGCTTCACCAGCATGTTTTGTTTGAGTATCAAGTTTAAGATGACAAAGTGGACATGGAGTTACCATCCAATCAGCATTGTTATCTGTTGCTCCAGCAATCGCTTTACCAGTAAGGATAGCAGCAGTTTTTGGTGCTTGAAGTTCAACATGGAAACCACAACATTTATTTTTTTCTTCATAATCTACCGTTTGACCACCACAAGCGATAATTAAATCATCTAATGAAGTAGGTTTATAAGGATTCTCTTTTGTCTTATGAGTTTCATTATGAAGCTCAGATGGACGGATATTATGACAACCATAAAAAGGTGCAATATTAAATTGGCTAAGGGGTGTAACAACCATCTCTTTAATTTTATCAAGACCAAAATCGTCAATAATTGCATATAAAAAGTGAGTTACAGGAGATGTACCTTTGTACTCTAAACCAACCTCTTTAAGTTTAACATTTACTTTCTCTTTTAACTCAGCATTGTTATCTAAACGGTGTTTAGTCATAGCAGTATTAAGTTGACAAGTATTACAGATAGTAACCATAGTTAAACCATGCTTCTCAGCATAAGCTATATTTCTTGCATTTAAAACAAGAGATAAGAAATCATCATAATCTTGTAAATGAGAAGCTCCACAACATGATGCTTCTGTTAATTCGATTAGTTCAATCCCCAGTTTATCTGCAACAGCCATAGTTGACATCATCTGTTCAGGTGTGCTTTGTTTAGCTGTACAACCTGTAAAAAGTGCGTATTTTAATTTTTCCATCTTTTACTCCTAAAACTTTGCAGTTGATGAAGATTTAACTAATTTTTGAATCTCATCAAGATTGTCAGATTTTGGTATTGCCCAAGGCATAGCTATTTTACCTTTTTTAAACATTCTGATTGCAACAGGAATATGTTTAAGAATTGAAGGACCTTCAGAATAAAGAACTAATTGACCCTCATCAAGTACACCACGCTTAGCAATTGAGTGTTTAAAACCAACTGCGTGACGAGTAGCTACATTTGAAGTTGCAACACCCTCTTTAAATAGCATTTGGTGAAGTTTAGTGATTTTATCAATAGGATTAACCTCTTTTGGACAAACCTCTGCACACTCATAACATTTAACACAATCCCAAAGTCCTTGTTTCTCTTCGTGTAACTCTTCAAGTCTGCTAATATGAGCATCATCACGAACATCTGCTTCAAAACGGTAAGCTTTTGCAAATGCAGCTGGACCAAAGAAATCTTCATTTATCTCAACAACAGGACAAGCATAGTGACAAGCTCCACATTGGATACATAAATCAGCTTCGTTTAACTCTTCAGCCTCTTGGGGTGTAACAATATGCTCATGTTCTGGATGCTCTTCAACATCAGATACAAGGTAAGGGTGGATAGCATCATGCTTCTCCCAAAAATCACCTTTATCAATAATCAGATCTTTAACAGATCTTTTAATACTTAATGGCTCAATAGTAAGTTCATTTCCAAAGTATTCAAGCATTGTAACCATACTCTCTTTACAAGCTAGAGTAGAGCGACCATTAACCTTGATGGCACATGCACCACAAATTCCATGACGACAGCTACGACGGTAAGAGAAACTACCATCATGATCCCATTTAATTCTATCTAATATATCTAAAACAACCTCTTCAGAAGTTACTTCCATCTCATAATCATCATAATATGGAAGATAATCTTCACTAGCATTAAAACGAAATACTTTGAAGTTTACTTTTTGTGTAGTTATTGTATTTGTACTCATAAGTCTATTTCCCTTCTTTAGTAAGTTCTAGCTTTAAGCTCATGTTTGCCAAGAACAACATCCATGTAGTCAAGCGTAATATCGCCATTCTCATCCATATAAGCCATAGTGTGTTTTAAGAAATCTTCATCATTACGAGTCTCGAAATCTTCTCTATAATGAGCACCACGACTCTCATTTCTTGCAACAGCACTTTCAACAATAAATGCAGAATAATCAATCATATGACCAAATTCAATCGCTTCTTGAAGTTCAGTATTGAATACATTCGATTTATCTTTGATACGGATATTTTTAAATCTAGCACGAAGCTCTTTAATTTTACTAATAGCTATATCTAATGTTTCTTTTGTTCTAAATGCACCAGCATTAGCTGTCATACATTGTTGCAACTCTTCCCTAAGGATAGTTATTTTCTCTTCACCATTGTTATTTAAAACAAAGTCAATCTCAGCTAATGCAGTTTTTGCATCATCTTGTGTTGCAACACGAAGCTCAATAGAATCAATCTCTTCAACCATTGTTTTACCAACAAAACGACCAAATAATAATGCTTCAAGGACAGAGTTCGCACCAAGACGGTTTGCACCATGTACAGAAACACATGAACACTCACCAGCAGCGTAGAAGCCTTCGATAAATTCATTATTATTCTTACGAACATTTCCAGCAATATTTACAGGAATACCACCCATAGAGTAGTGAGCAGTTGCAGAGATAAGAATAGGTTCCTTAATCATATCAAGACCTAAGAAAGTGATAGCTAAATCACGAAGTTCAGGAAGTCTTTCCATAATTAAATCTTTTCCTAGATGAGTTACATCGATATAAACAGCATCTTTTCTAGGACCAACACCACGACCCTCTCTAATCTCATTTAAGATGGCACGAGAAACAACATCACGAGATGCAAGCTCCATAGCATTTGGAGCATATTTCTCCATAAATCTTTCACCTTTAGAGTTAAAAAGGCGTCCACCTTCACCACGAGCAGCTTCAGAGATTAAAACACCATTTCCAGATAATCCAGATGGGTGAAATTGTACAAACTCCATATCTTCAAGTGGAAGACCATGACGAGCAACGATAGAAAGACCATCACCAGTATTTGCATGTGCATTTGAATTGATTTTATATGAACGAGCATATCCACCAGTTGCGAACATTACTGATTTTGCATTAAAGATTACAGTTTGCATATCACGAATGTTGAAGGCTACTATACCAGAAACTTTTCCATCTTTATAGATTAAATCAGCTGCATACCATTCATCCCAAAACTTAACACCAGCACGGTGAGCTTGTTCATAAATAGTCTGAAGAAGAGTTAAGCCTGTTCTATCTTTTGCGTAACATGCACGAGGAGAAGATTGACCACCAAAAGGTCTTTGAGCAATCTTTCCATCTGGTGTACGGCTAAATGCTGCACCCATTCTTTCAGCCCAACGGATAGTTTCCGGAGCTTTTTGACACATAAACTCAACAGCATCCTGATCAGCTAAGTAGTCAGAACCTTTAACTGTATCGAACTCATGTAGTTCTACACTATCTTCATCACTAAATGCTGCATTAACACCACCTTGTGCTGCACCTGAATGACTTCTTAATGGGTGAAGTTTTGTAATAACAGCAACTTTTTTACCCGCATTTTGCAATTCTCTTGCTGCTGCACATCCTGCTAGACCTGCACCAACTATAATAGCATCGTAAGTATAAATAGGAATACTCATCAATTTTCCTTTATTAATAGAAATAAAATAATGCTGATTATATCTTGATTATTTATTGTTAGAGATTAAAGTCAGTTATAGTTCTATTGAAGTTTTAGTTTGTTACTATTTGAGCCATATAAAGCTAATTAAAATAATGAAGTATCATAATTTAATTCATATTGTTAAGTTATTCTTTGAGTAATCTCCTTAAAATGCTACAATACGGACATATTTATAATATAAATTAAAATTATTAAGTAAGAAGTATATTTGAATTTAGAAAATTATTTTATATCACAGTTTAATAACCCTCATATTGGTGATGATGGTGCACTTATTGGTAGTTATGTTTATTCAAAAGATGCTTTTTTTGAGAATGTACATTTTAAAACAAGTTGGATGACCCATTATCAAATTGCCCAAAAGTCAATGCTTGTAAATATATCTGATGCTATTGCTATGAATGCAGACCCATTATATGCTCTTTTAAGTGTTGCGATGCCAAAAAACATCACAAAATCTCAGATGCAAGAGTTAAGTCGTGGGTTTCAAGATACAGCAAACAGATACAATGTTGAAATAATAGGTGGAGATACAATTAGTAATCTGAAACTAGATATAAGTGTAACTATAATCTCTAAAACAAAACAGGTTTTAAAACGGAGTGGTTTGAAAAAAGATTTCTTAATTGCATATACAGGTAATTTAGGGAATAGTAAAAAAGATTTAAGAACACTTATGAATTTGGGAAAATTGCATAAAAACTCTAAATTTACTAATATAAACTTGAGAGATAGATTTATAAAAAAATCTCAAAGATTTTTAAGTTCTGGTATGGATATATCTGATGGGCTTTTTAGTGATTTAGGTAAATTAGCAGATGTAAATAATATTGGTTTTAAATTTAATACTAAAATATCAAAACAAGTTGGTTGTAGCGGTGAAGAGTATGAGATGTTAGTGGCATTTAGCAAGAGAGATAGAAAAACTATTTTAAGACGCTCTGCTCAAAGTAGAACTAAATTGACTATATTCGCAACTAGTATAAGAAAAAAATACACTAATAGATGTAAAGCGCATCATTTTTAAAAAGGTAAATTATATGGATAGATTTTATTCACTTGGACATTCAAGTATAGATTTTCATTTTAAACAAACTCCACGAGATTTTGTTGTTGAAGAGATTCCTCTTTATGAGTTTTCAGGAGAGGGAGAGCATCTTATACTTTTAATTAGAAAGAAGAATCTTTCAACAAATGAGATGATAGGACAAATAGCAAGATATTTAAATATTAAAAATAGAGATATTGGTTATGCAGGGTTAAAAGATAAACACGCAATGACTAAACAGTATATATCTATTCATAAGAAATATGAAGAACAACTTGAAAATTTTAATCACGCTAGTATAAAGATTATATCTAAAACTTATCACAATAATAAAATTAGAATAGGGCATTTAAAAGGTAATAGATTTTATATAAAAGTAAAAAAAGTTAATCCAACTTCTGCATTAAAAATAGATGAAGCACTTAAAAATATATCTGATGTAGGTATGCCAAATTTCTTTGGTTATCAGCGTTTTGGCAATGATGGTGACAACCATATACTTGGAGAAAAACTTGCTAAAGGTGAGGCAAAAGAGAGAAATCCAAGAGTTAAGAAACTTCTTATAAACGCTTATCAAAGTCATCTATTTAATTTATGGCTTAGTAGGCGTTTAGAGATAAATATGTTAGTTAGTAGTTTTGAACCTTCAGAGATAGAATCATTACTTAATATGCCAAATGATGAAGTTAAAAAAATGAAAGCACAAAAACATCCATTTAAGCTTATTAGTGGTGATATAATGGAGCATTACCCTTTTGGTAAACTTTTTGATTTTGATGCTAGTGAAAATGATTTCACTAGATTTAATGAGAGAGGGATTAGTGTAACTGGTCTTTTGTGTGGTAAAAAAGTAAGAACTGCCGCGTCACTTGCAAGAGATATAGAAAAAGATTTTGATGACACAATAAATGCTGATGGGGCTAGAAGATATGCTTGGATATATCCAACTGATATAGAAGGGAGATTTAATCCAATTGAAGCACAGTATGAGATGAATTTTACTCTTCCAAAAGGCTCTTATGCAACTGTACTTATTGAAGAGATAGCTAAGAGAAAGATAAATTAAAATGGTAGGTAAATATAATGAATAAAAGACATATAACTTCAGCAATTTCACAAAATTTTGGTAAATTTGCTTCAAAAGAGTTTCCAAAGTGGTTTCAAAAAATAGTTAACAATAGCTATGTGGGTTTGATGGGTTTAGATATGAGTGATTTTCATTCAGTAAATACATATCCTAGTTTAAATGCACTTTTTACAAGAAAATTAAGAGAAGATAGAAAATACTCATTGGATGGTGAAGATTTTATATCTCCATGTGATTCTTTAATATCTGAATGTGGAGATATGAATGATGATTATGCTCTACAAATTAAAGGGATGAGATATAAAAGTGATGAACTTTTAGGTGATCTATTTAGTGATGAGGAGAAAGCAGCTGTTCATAATGGTACATTTATAAATTTTTATTTATCACCAAAAGATTATCATCGTTATCATATGCCAACAAACTTAAAGGTTTTAAAAGCTGTACATATTCCAGGTAAATTTTATCCAGTTAATTTTCCCTCATTAAGAAAAAGAGTGAATCTTTTTGTTGAAAATGAACGAGTTGTGTTGATGTGTGAAACAACATCAAAAAAGAGATTCTATATGGTTTTAGTAAGTGCTTTAAATGTGGGTGTTATGCAGGTGTCATTTGAACCAAAGATACAAACTAATGCAGTTGCAAATACTCCACAAGCTTATAATTTTAAAGATTTAAATATGGATAAAGGCAGTGATTTTGGATGTTTTGAAATGGGTTCAACAATTGTTATTTTAGCTGAGAAAGATATGTTGAATCTTCACCTAAAAGCTGGAGATAATGTTAGGTATGGTCAAACAATAGCAAAACTAATTTAAATCATAAACTTCAAGTTATTTATTTATAACTTGAAGTTTTGCTAACAATATCCCATCCTCTTGATAAACTTCCAATTTAGTATCTATTGGAAATTTTTGTTTAAGTAAACTACCTTGAACAGAACGAAGTACATGATCAAATTTTTGAAACATCGGTACAACAATATAGTTAATATTATCTTTTTGTACTAATTCAGATAAAGCATTTATAGCACAATAATAGACACTTTTATTAATAGATCTTTGCACCAAATAGTCATGCATTAGATTAATATTATTTTCTAAAATTTCTTTATTTTCTGAATTTAAAATAGTGTTTTCATTTGCTCTTTGTATGTTATGTGAAATCTCATCTTCCACTTTATGGTTTTCTTTTTCTATTAAAGAGTTTATATCTGGACAATAAGCTTTTAGTTCTCTCATTAGTTCATTGTTGTTAAGTCTTCCTGTATCTGCATGATAAAAATAAGTTTTATCTTCAAAATAATCATGACTTAAAGCTTTTAATAATTGAACAGCTATATTTAGATAAACATATTTATCTTCTTTATTATTATCAAATTCTATACCTGTGTGAGAAATGATTGGTTTAGGACCCACATATTTTAATTCCATTTTAAATCCTTTAATTAAAGATTAAATCTAAAGTGCATAACATCACCATCTTGAACTATATACTCTTTACCTTCAAGTCTCATTTTTCCAGCTTCTTTAGCTTTAGCCTCACCACCTAATTCAACATAATCATTATAAGCGATAACCTCTGCACGGATAAAACCTTTTTCGAAGTCATTATGAATAGCAGCAGCTGCTTTTGGAGCTAAGCAGTTTTTAGGAATAGTCCAGGCACGAACCTCTTTAACACCAGCAGTAAAATAACTCATAAGACCAAGCTTATCAAAACCTTTATGGATAATTTGATCGAGTCCAGATTCTTCTATACCTAACTCTTCTAAAAATTCTTGTGCTTCTTCATCGCTAAGACCAACTAGTTCCTCTTCAACTTTTGCACAAATTTTAATAATTTCACAATTATTTTTTTGAGCATGTTCTCTTAGTGCTGTTACATATTTATTGTCAGAAGCTCCCATCTCTTCATCATCAAGACCATCTTCATCAACATTAGCACCATACATAATCTCTTTGTTAGTTAAGAATCTAACCTCTTGATTAAGTAGTTTGTAGATTTCACTATCTACATCTTTAAAGTTTCTAGCTAGATTGCCATCTGCTAAGAACTCTACAAGCTCCTCTGCCATCTCTAAAGAAGCTTTAGCACTTTTATCAGCTTTTGCTTGTTTTTTTAGTCTCTCTATTCTATTTGATAAAACTTCTACATCAGCTAAAATAAGTTCAGTTTCAATTATTTCAACATCTCTAAGTGGATCTATATTTCCCTCAGTATGAACAATATTTTCATCATCAAAACATCTAACGATATGAAGAATAACTTCAGTTTCACGAATATTTGATAAAAACTTATTTCCAAGTCCCTCACCTTTAGAAGCGCCTTTTACAAGACCTGCAATATCTACAAAGTCAAGTGTAGAGTACTGAATCTTCTCAGGGTTAACAATTTTTGCTAACTCTGCTAATCTTTTATCAGGTACTGGAACAACAGCTTTATTTGGTTCTATTGTACAAAACGGATAATTTGCCGCCTCTGCATTTTGTGCTTTTGTTAGTGCATTAAAAGTTGTTGATTTACCCACATTTGGAAGTCCTACTAATCCTATACTTAAACCCATATATACTCTCCAATTATAATATTTTTAGTTAACTTTTTACTTATAAATAATAGTAATGTTATTTGTATAATTATTAAGAATTATACTAAAAAAACCTTATTTATGAAATACTAATCTCTTATAATATCAAATTCAAGAGGAAAAACAGGGATAAATATATCTTCATCAATAGTACTATTTTGTACTTGATTCATAAATAATATTTTTACACTATTTTCAAATTGATCAATATAAGATATTGATTCAATTAATTGATTTTTTGTAACTATTATAAAACTTGTGTGTTCAAATTTTGCAATAAATTTGTTTTTATCAATTTTTTTAGCATTTTTAATCATATTAAAAAAATCAAAGTCAGATGATATTTTTCTTATGATTACCTGTTCTATCTCTGGTTCAACTATTATTACATTATATCTATTTATATAAATATTTTTATTTATTGGTGTTATGTACTTCCACACAGCATTTTGTGGTTTAGATGCAAATATACTGCCACTGTATGTTAGTGTTTTATTTTTTTCATCAGTAATTGTTTGAACAAAATCAGCTTTAAAAGAATTGAGAGTATTAACAAATGCAAATATTTCACTTGCAAATATTGCAATGATAAAGAGTAGTTTCATTGTATATCCTTGAGTTATATTAAGTTCTTAGTCAAAAGAAACCCCAAGTTTCAGCGATAAGAAAATAGCTCTAGTGCTAGGCAGATTTTTGAAGGACTAGCTGTGCTAATCCAAAAAAAGTCTAACGACGCAATAGGGCTATTTTCTTTTCGCCCGGAGGGAAGCTTAAAAAATATGTTACTGCTTCGTTGAAAGCACTTGAAGCTACTAGTAGCTCCTGCGTACTTTCGCCTTACATTAACACATTTTTTAAACTTCTGAAATTGGGGTTTCTTTTGACTAAGAACTTATGTATTATAACAAAGAAATTGTTAACATCTTAGATGAAAATAAAAATGATTTTATAATTTATGCAAATAATAATTAATTCTATGTTAAAATAAAATAATTTCAATTACTGCTATATAGTAAATTATATAGTAGTTTATATAAGGTTTAAGATGCTACAAGCATTCATAGGTAAGATTTTTGGTACTTCTAATGATCGTGAATTAAAAAAATATTTAAAAAGAGTAAAAAATATAAATGCTTTAGAGAGCAAATATAAAGCGTTTAGTGATGATGAATTAAAAGAGGCATTTTTAGAACTTAAAAATAGTGTTTTAAATGAAGAAAAAACTTTAGAAGATGTTTTAGATGATTCATTTGCCATAACAAGAGAATCAAGTTTCAGAGTTTTAGGGATGAGACACTTTGATGTTCAACTTATTGGTGGCATGGTTTTACATGATGGCAGAATCGCTGAGATGAAAACAGGTGAGGGTAAAACACTTGTTGCAACATTGGCAATTGTACTAAATGCTATGACTGGTAAGGGTGTGCATCTAGTTACAGTAAATGATTATTTGGCATCTAGAGATGCTAAAGAGATGGGAGTACTTTATAACTTTTTAGGTTTTTCAGTTGGTGTGATTTTAGACGATATGGAAGGTACAAAGCAAGAGGCTTATAATGCAGATATAACTTATGGCACAAATAATGAATTTGGATTTGATTTTTTAAGAGATAATATGTCCTATGCACAAGATCAAATGGCTCAACGAAATCATAATTTTGTAATTGTAGATGAAGTAGATTCAATTCTTATAGATGAAGCTAGAACACCTTTAATCATATCTGGACCAACAAATAGAACTATGCAAGATTATTCAGATGCAAACTCTATTGCAATGAATCTTGTTAAAGATGAAGATTTTACTGTTGATGAAAAAGATAAAGTTGTACTTATAACAGAAGATGGAATTACTAAAGCTGAAGAGTTATTTAAAGTTGAAAACCTTTACAGTGCTGAAAATGCTTCATTACCTCATGCTCTTGATCAAGCTTTAAAAGCAAACTATCTATTTGAAAAAGATGTTGATTATGTTGTAAATGATGGGGAAGTTGTAATTGTAGATGAATTTACTGGAAGATTAAGTGAAGGTCGCCGTTTCTCAGAAGGTTTGCATCAAGCTCTTGAAGCGAAAGAGAAAGTTGAGATAAAAGAGGAAACACAAACTCTTGCTGATATCACATTTCAAAATTATTTCAGAATGTATGACAAACTAGCGGGTATGACGGGTACAGCTGAAACTGAAGCAACTGAATTCACACAAATTTATTCATTAGATGTTGTTTCAATTCCAACTAATATACCTATCTCAAGAATAGATCTTAATGATTTAATATATAAAACTGAAGAGGAGAAATTTTCAGCAGTTGTTAACACAATTAAAAAATTATCTAAAACTGGTCAACCGGTGCTTATTGGTACAGCATCAATAGAGAAGTCAGAAATATTACATGAGATACTAAAAAAAGAAAAATTAGCACATACAGTATTAAATGCTAAGAATCATGAACAAGAGGGTGAGATTATTAAATCAGCCGGCTCAAAAGGTGCTGTTACAATTGCTACAAACATGGCTGGTCGTGGTGTTGATATTAAAGTAAATGATGAAGTGAAAGCTCTTGGTGGTTTATATATTCTTGGTACTGAGAGACATGAGAATCGTCGTATAGATAATCAACTTCGTGGTAGAAGTGGGCGTCAAGGTGATGCTGGAATAACTCAATTTTATCTCTCCCTAGAGGATAATCTTCTTCGAATTTTTGGAAGTGATAAGATTAAATCTATTATGGAAAGATTAGGTGTTGAAGATGGTGAATATATAGAATCAAAGATGGTTACTCGTGCAGTTGAAAAAGCTCAAATGAAAGTTGAAAACATGCACTATGAAGGGCGTAAGCAGATTGTTGAGTATGATGATGTTGCAAATGAACAAAGAAAAATTGTTTATAAGTTTAGAAATCAACTTTTAACTCCAGAGTATGATATTGCAGAAAAAATCAATGAGATAAGAGAAGAATATATTCAACACCTATTTGCAAGTGCAGATATTTATGATGGGGGTGCAAAAGAGGATTTTAATCTAGATAAAGTTGTAAAATCCTTAAAAGAGGAAGTTAATATTGATATAGAGTTAGAGCCTCTACTGACTTATGATTATGAGGAACTTTTGGAAAAACTCACTCAAATAGTAAAAGAAAATTATGATGAGAAGATGGGTGTACTTGAAGATGATGTTTGTCATGAAATTGAAAGAGAATTATATTTAAAAGAGTTAGATAATGCTTGGAGAGAACATCTCTATGCCATGGACAGTATGAAAACTGGTATAAGACTTAGAGCATATAATCAAAAAGACCCATTAGTTGAGTATAAAAAAGAGAGTTTTAATCTTTTTAGTGAACTTATTAATGATATTAAGTTCAATACGATTAAAACTCTTCAAATTATTCAGTTTAAAATGGAATCTCCAGAGGATGAAGCAGCAAGAATGGCAGAGCAATTAGCAGCAGAACAAAAAATAAAAGAAGCTGCAAGAATATTTAATCATTCTAATAATGAAGATAACAATGAAAATGTTATTGAAAAAAAGATAGCAAGAAATGATCCTTGTCCATGTGGTAGTGGCAAAAAATATAAACAGTGCTGTGGTAAAAGTGGTCCAAAAAAAGGTGTTTTTGCTTCTTGAAAACATCAATAGTTCCATATTTAGTAAAAAGATTTTTACGCTTTGATAAAGATCAACCTTTTATATTTTTATCTGCTATGCTTGCATTTATCGGTATTGCTTTGGGAGTTATGGTTCTTTTAATAGCCATGGCTCTTATGAATGGTTTTGATAAAGAGTTTAGAAAAAAGCTCACGATTATGAACTATCCTCTAACAATTGTTCCAAAATTTTATGGAGCAGTTGATGAAAATCTTTTAATTGATTTAGAATCTAAATTTCCTTCCCTATCCTTTAGTCCATATATTCAGTCGTCAATTATGGCTAGAAGTGGTACAAAACTTGAGGGTGGTTATATTTTTGGTGTTAATTTAGAAGATGAAGCAAAAGTAAATAGTGTTTTAAAAGAGGTAATAACTAAAAATAATATAGGCAGATTCGATGTTTTAATCGGTAAATCATTAAAAGATGAATTTAACCTATATATTGATGATAGATTGATGTATATATTTACCCAAGTAGAGCCAGGTGGTTTATCTGTTACCCCAAAAATTAAAAGATTCAAAGTAAAATCAGTATTTGACTCTGGTTTATCAGCGTATGACAAGGCATACAGTTATACAACTTTAGAATCATTACAAAAAATGTTAAATATACCACATAATCAATATGATGGGATTCATATCTATTCTGACAATCCACATGAAGATATTATAAAAATAAAAAATATCCTTCCTATGAGTGTTACTATTAAAGGTTGGTGGGAAGATAATCTTAATTTTTTTGCTGCATTGGAACTTGAAAAAATGTCACTATTTATAGTTCTTATGTTAATAATACTTATAGCTGCAATTAACATAATATCTTCATTGTTAATGACTGTTATGAATAGACGAAGTGAAATAGCACTATTATTATCTCTTGGAGCATCACAAGTTGAGATTAAAAAAGTATTTTTATATTTAGGTGTAGTGATTGGTTTGAGTGGAATCTTAGCTGGAGTGATATTTGGAATGAGTGGATTATGGGTATTGAGTACATTTGACATTGTATCTTTACCTAAAGATGTTTATCCAACAACAACGCTGCCACTTGATTTAAGTGTACAAGATTTTATTCTGATTGTAACTGGAGCTTTTGTAATTGTCCTTTTATCAGCATACTATCCAGCTAAAAAAGCTAGTGAAGTTGATATTCTAACAGTATTAAGAAATGAATAATAGATACAAACTATTTCTTTTTGATTAAATAAGCAGGAAGAAGTAGAGTTCTTTTGATAATATTTAATGGTGCAACTACAATATCATTAGCTAAACGAGTTTTAACTTTTGGATTGTTTAGTTTACCACTAATTTTTAGTGAACTCGAGATTGTATCATTGCCCAAGAATATATAACCAACAACAGGAATTTTAGAAATTGCACTACCTAAGTCAGTTTTTAAATTAAGTTTCATATCTATTATATTTTTCTCAAAGTTAGCTATACCTCTACCAACTATTTTTACCTCTTTTGAATCAAGTGAAACATCTTCAATATTAAATTCATTGCCATCTTTAGTATTAAAATTAATATAAGCATTATTTACAGCAAGTCCTTCTTTATTGTAGCCAGGTAATGAAAATGTAACTAAAGATGGAATTGTATTTACAAACGCTAGAACATTATTGAGAATCTTATATTTAATAACAACCGTATCTTGAATATGAAAAACACCGTTATAGCTATTTAAATCTCCATTAACAGAAAAATCAAGTTTTCCACCATTGAATCTTGAATCTGAAAATAAATTCTCAATAAAAGAATCGTTAAAGTTTTCTCCATATAGATGAAAAATATTTTTATCTAGTATAAATCCGGCACTACCTTTTTTATATTTCAAATTTGCAGTTGTGATATTATCACTATATTGTAAGTTGATTTTATCTGAAATAACATTTCTATTTTTACTTATATATAGATATGAATCATTTGCAGTTAGAGTTATTTTATTAGAATCTGATTTTTTTGTTTTTTCAAGTTTTCCTAACAAATTTATAATTTCTTTAATATTGATTCCAATATCGTTAGCTTTGATATCAATTCTATTATTAATATCAATATTGATTTTTTTATTAATATTAAAGGAAGAATCATTAGTTTTAATATTGTAGTAACCATCAAAAGTATAATTATCAACTAGTTTGTCATCAATTAAAATTAAATTATAGGGATAAGTAATTTTAGCAGTAAAATTTATTTTATTATTATCAATATATTTAATAATATTTATGTTTCCATAATTTATAAAATATTTTTTTAGTAAATTAGATTTTTTAGTAAAATTAGATAGTTTATTGATATTAAGTTTCCAATATTTTTTTGATGAAATAAAGTTAATATCAAACTCTTCAGCTCTTATATAAATAGTATTATTTATATTTCTAATATTAAATTCAACTTTCTCTTTTTGAGAAAAAATTGAACCTAAGCTTTGATTTTTAATTTCCGTGTTATCTAAATTTATAACTCCACTATTTTTAATCATATTATAGTGACCATTTAATGAAGTGCTTAAAAGATTTTCAATATTTATAGTTGCATTTTGTAAACTAAGTACATTATTTTTGATATCAAGTGATATTTGATCTAGAGTAGTGTTTTTAGTTGAAAGTTTTAGCTTTATCATTTTTGAAGATTTAATATTAATGTTAGAATCTTGATATGAGAGTTTTAATATTGCATTTTTATCTTCTAGGTAAACATCTTGATATGAAAAATTTGTTAAATTAATGTTTAAATTAACAGTTTTTTCTTTAAATGAAGTTGTACCACTAAGATATGCAGAACCAATATTTGGAATTTTAATTAAAGTAGATGGTATATATAAAGCTAATTTATCTAAATAAAATGGAATATTTAATGAATCTAAATTTAATGTTTTATCTTTAAAATCCCAAGATGATTTATCTATATGAATAGTATCTTGTTTAGACGATATATTGTATATAAGATTAATTGGTTTATTAAGTAGTAACCCTTTCTCTTTAAAATTAATTTTTTTAACATCAAAATTTATATAACCCTTGTTATTCTTAGTATCAAGTGCTACATCTACATTAGCTGTTACAATATTTTTATATTTAGCTAGCATATTATTAATCTTTACATCATAATTATTGAGTAAAATTTTTGTATCAAAAATATCTAAATCTAGTCCTAAGTATGTGAAGTTAGCTTTTTTTGTATAAAAATCTCCCTGAGCTGAAACATCAATTGTTATTAAGTTAACAAGTATTTTTAAATTTGTGGCAACCTCACCACTATTTTGTTTAAAGGGGAGTTTGATATTATATCTATTAAGTAGATATAAAATATCTTTATTAACCATGGCATTGAACTTAAGATTTAAAGTCAAGAGTTCTTCTATTTTTGTAAAATCAATTTTTATCCAACTTTTATCTAAATAAAAACCATATGTATATGCCTTTTTAGGGTATATGTATAAAACACCATTTTTAAATTCTAAATCAGTTGTTTTAGTATGGATAGCATCTAACTGTTTGTCGTATGTATAGTGTAGTTTATTTAAAGTAGCATGTGCATATATATTTTTATAAGCTTGATCCAATTGATCATAGTCTATCCATCCATAAAATTTATTTAAAGAGAGATTTTTCATATTTATTGCATCAATAATCCAATATTTTAAGCTTTTATTTAGACCTAATATATTGACAAGGTATTCAATACTTTTAATATTTTTGTGAGAATCTATCTTATAAAGAAGTTTATTTTGATTTGTATGCGCAAGTAAATTAAAATGTATCTCATTATTAATATCTATATTAAGTGAAACAGTTGCTTCAAGGTCTAAATTATTTAGAATGATATTACCATTTAGATTAATATTTTTATTTAAATGTTTAAATTCATCTATCTCTATATTTAAAAGTTTTGATTCTAAAAATAGAGTACTTTTTAATGAAAAATTTGGAGATGATGCCTGAAAATAACTTTTCTCTGCATAAGCGTATTTAAAAGATGCATTAATGTCATTGAAGGTTATCTTATTGATATTTATCTCTTTAAAGTAATCATCGAATAAAAATATCTTTTTGAAATAATTATTTAACTCTTTATAGTCTATTTTTGTATCATTGCTAGATTTTTTAACAATATTGATTTCTTTAATTGTTATATCTAGCTTTTCATTCCATTTAATGTATAATGTATCAATTTTTATATTTGGAATAGATATACTGCTAATATATATGCCATTTTGTAATAGAACAAAAATAATAGAGAGTGTTAAAAATATGAATAACAACAAGCTAACGATAGTAAAGTGGATTTTGGATATTGTACTAATAATTATATTATCATTCATGTATTACCTAAATAAGCCTATGCAAACCCAAAAAGTATTATATATACCTCAAGGTTCTATTTATCAGATTATATCACATTTATCAAAAAAAAATTACAATGTAAACAAATTAGATTCATTAGTTTTAAGGCTATTGGGTTCACCACAGAGTGGTTGGATTAATTTATCTGAAAAAAAGATGACAAAAGGTGAATTTCTATATAAACTTACTACGGCTAAAGCAGCTTTACAAAATGTAACACTTATACCTGGTGAAACAACTTATATATTTTTAAACCAGTTGGCATTAAATTTAAATTTAGATAGGCATAGATTAGAAAAAGAATATAATAGACAAACTTACATAAAAGAGGGTGCTTTTGTACCAGATACATATAAGCTACCCATAGGTATTACAGAAAAAGAGTTGATAAAAATTTTATTAAATAAATCTTTATTACATATGAAAAAATTATCTATAAAATTTTTTGCTACATATAATGAAAAGAAATGGTTTCATTATGTAGCAATTGCCTCAGTGATACAAAAAGAATCAGCGAATAATCAAGAGATGCCAATTGTAAGTTCTGTGATTTATAATAGAATAAAAAAGGGGATGAAATTACAAATGGATGGAACACTTAATTATGGTAAATACTCTCATATTAAAATTACACCAAAGAGAATAAGGGAAGATGATACTATATATAATACATATAAGATAAAAGGTATCCCATCATTACCCGTTTGTAATGTAAGTTCAAGTGCAATTAAAGCCGCAATCTTTCCAGCAAAGACAAACTATTTATATTTTATGAAATCAAAGTCTGGAACACATGATTTTACAAGTAACTATTCTACACATTTACGCAATATTCGTCATGCTACTAAATGAAACAAATTATAAATATAAGGGAAACTTTTAGTATCGTAACCTTATATTACCTATCTTAGTGCTATCATCAACTTGTAATTTTTTATAGAGCTTTATAGTTACTATAAAAATAAATATTAATCTAAGGACAACATATGTCAAAAATTATTTGGTCAAAAATTGATGAAGCTCCGGCTTTAGCAACTTATTCTTTATTACCTATCGTTAATGCTTTTACTAAAGCAGCGGGTGTTGAAGTAGTAGTAAGTGACATTTCACTTTCAGGTAGAGTTTTAGCTGCAATGGGTAAAGCTGAAGATGAACTTTCTAAATTAGGTGAAGTTGTACTTCAAGATGATGGTAACATTATTAAACTTCCAAATATCTCTGCATCTGTTGGTCAGCTTAAAGATTGTATCGCTGAACTTCAAGGTCAAGGTTTTGATATTCCTGATTATCCAGAAAATCCAGCAAATGCTGCTGAAGAAGAGATTCAAGCTAAGTATGGTACTTGTTTAGGTTCAGCAGTTAACCCTGTTCTTCGTGAAGGTAACTCAGACCGTCGTGCTGCAGCTGCAGTTAAGAAGTTTGCTCAAAATAACCCACATAAACTAAGAGCGTTCCCAGAGAATCCTAAGTCTTATGTAGCTCATATGGAAGGAAATGGAGACTTTTTCTCTAACGAGAAATCAACTACTTTAGAGAAAGCTCAAAAAGTTACAATCGCTCTTAATGGTAAAGAGTTAACTTCTATCGATACTCTTGATGGTGAAATTATTGATGGAACTTTCATGTCAATCGCTGCATTAAATGCTTTTTATGCAAAAACTATTGAAGATGCAAAAGCAAACGATGTTTTATGGTCACTACACCTTAAAGCTACAATGATGAAAATCTCTGATCCTATTATGTTTGGTCACGGTTTCAAAGCATTTTTCCCAGAAGTATTCGCTAAATATGCAGATACATTTGCAGAGTTAAATGTAAACCCTAACCAAGGTATGTCAGATTTAGAGAAGAAAATCGCTGGTCACGCTCAAGAAGCTGAAATCAAAGCTGCTTTCTTAGCTGTATTAGAGTCTGACTCTCCTAAACTTGCTATGGTTGATTCTGATAAAGGAACAACTAACTTTAATGCATCTAATGATGTAATTATTGATGCTTCTATGCCAGTAGTTGTTCGTGAAGGTGGTAAGCAGTGGGATAGAACTGGAGCTGCAGTAGAGTGTGTTGCTGTTATTCCTGATTCTACTTACGCTATGTTTCATGCTGAGATGGTAGCTGATTGTGTTAAAAATGGTCAGTATGATGTATCTACTATGGGTACTATGCAAAATATCGGTCTTATGGCTCAAAAAGCTGAAGAGTATGGTTCTCACCCAACAACATTCGAATTAGCTGAAGCTGGAACTGTTACTGTAACTGGTTCTATCGATGGTGAAGTTATGAGTTTTGAGTGTGAAGCTGGTGACATCTGGAGACTTGCTCGTACAAAAGATATTCCAATCCAAGACTGGGTTCGTTTAACAGTTGAGAGAACTGGACTTGAGAAAGTTCCTGCAGTATTCTGGTTAGATCCTTCAAGAGCTCACGATATTGAAGTTAAGAAAAAAGTAGATGCATATCTTAAAGATTTCGATACTACTGGTTTAGATATTCAGTTTATGAAAGTTACTGATGCAACTCGTTTCACAAACGCTCGTGTTCGTGAAGGTAAAATGACTATCGCTGTAACTGGTAATGTTCTTCGTGACCACCTTACTGATATGTACCCAATTTTAGAGCTTGGAACATCTGCAAAAATGCTTTCTATCGTTCCTTTAATTGCTGGTGGTGGATTATATGAGACTGGTGCTGGTGGATCTGCTCCTAAGCATGTTGAGCAATTTGTTAAAGAGGGTCACCTTCGTTGGGATTCTTTAGGTGAGATTTTAGCACTTGCTGAGTCTTTAAGATTCTTAGGTAACAAACATTCAGATGCAAAACTTACAGCTTTAACTGCTGGTCTTGATGTTGCAAATGATGCTTACCTTGATAACAACAAAGAGCCAGGAAGAAAATGTGGTCAGCCAGACAACAAAGCTTCTCACTTCTTCGTAGCTCAGTATTGGGCAAAAGCACTGGCTGAAGGTGATAACGCTGAATTAGCTGCTAAATTTGCTCCAGTAGCAAAAGCATTAACTGAAAATGAAGATAAAATCATGGAAGAGTTACTTACTGTTGCAGGTACTGCTCAAGATATCGGTGGATACTTCCGTCCAGATGATGCAAAAGCTGAAAAAGCGATGCGTCCATCTGCAACTTTAAATGCAATTATCGACGCTATATAGTCTTTAATTTTTAGTTCTCTCTTTTGAGAGAACTAAGCATTTACAAAATAACTTTTTGTTTTTAGCTAATGTACTTAGCTAAAAATCAAAAGTTTAAAATAACTCAAAAGGAAGTGTATGGCAAGTAAAGTAACAGTCATTGGAACGGGTAATTTTGGATCAACAGTAGCGTTTATTTTAGCTATGCGTGGTTCATGCCATGAAGTTATTCTTCGTGGTAGAAATATAGATGTAGCTAAAGGAAAAGCATTGGATATGTCTCAAGCAGCAAATGCTGCTAGAGAGCATACAATTGTCAGAGCCGCTGAAAAAGCAGAAGATATAGCGGGGAGTGAGATTGTTGTAATAACAGCTGGTGCTCCAAGAACTCCAGGGATGAGCAGAGACGATTTACTTATAAAAAATGCTGAAATAGTAAAAAACTACTCATTAGAGATAAAAGAACATGCACCTGATGCAATTGTTGTTGTTGTTAGTAATCCTCTTGATGTGATGACTTATGTTGTTCATAAATATACTGGTTTTCCAAGAGAAAGAATCTTAGGTATGGCTGGAATCCTTGATGCTGCGAGAATGGCTCACTTTATTTATGAAAAACTTGGTTATGGTGCTGGTCAAATTCGTGCAACAGTGATGGGTGGTCATGGTGATACTATGGTTCCTCTTCCTAAGTTTACAACGGTTGCAGGTGTTCCAATAGATGATTTATTAGATTCTGAAGAGATTGGTGAAATTGTTCAAAAAACTAGAAATGGTGGTGCTCAAATTGTAAATCTGCTAGGTGATGGTTCAGCCTATTATGCTCCAGCAAAATCAACTGCTGTAATGGTTGATGCAATATTAAAGGATACTAAACAGATTCATTCATGTGCAGTGATGCTAAAAGGTGAATATGGTTATAGCGATATGGTAAGTGGAGTTCCTGTAATGATTGGAGCAAATGGTGCAGAACAAATAATAGAGATGACACTTAAAACTTTACAAAGAACTAGATTTAAAAACTCTGTTGCCTCTGTGCAGGAGATGGTGGATGTGCTTTATAGCAATGGTTTTTTTGATGATTGTGAGAATAAATAATGAAAAGTAGAAAAGTAGGAATCGTTGGAGCAGGGGCTGTTGGTGCAACTGCTGCTTATACACTTAGCATGATGGGTACTTGTCATGAGATAGTTCTTTTTGATATTGCAGAGGGAGTTGCTGAGGGTAAAGCTATTGATATGGCACAAGCTGCTTATTATGCTCCACAAGGAACAATAATTACAGCTGCTGAGACACCTAGTGATATTAAAGATTGTGATATAGTTGTTATAACTGCAGGTGTACCTAGAAAAGGTGATATGACAAGAGCAGATTTACTTATGATTAATGCTAAAATCACTAAACAAGTTGTTGAAAATATTAAAGAAAATTCACCAGATGCTATCATACTTTGTGTTTCAAATCCATTAGATGTTATGACATATGTAACTAAGCAGGTTACAGGTTGGGATAGTAATAGAATTATTGGTCTTGCTGGAGCATTAGATGGTTCTCGTATGGCTTATCAAATTCAAAAATTAACTGGTTATGCTGCAAATCAAACAGGTAGTTTAGTTATTGGTGATCATGGTGAAAACATGATTCCACTTCCTGAAAAAATTTCTGTTGGTGATATACCTTTAACTGAATTAATTTCAAAAGAGGAAATGGAAGGTATTATACAAAGAACAAGATTTGGTGGAGCTGAGATTGTTAAGCATCTAGGAACTTCTGGTTATTATGGTCCTGGTCGTGCAATTGCTCATATGGTTGAAGCTATCTTAAATGATTCTAAAGCGATTGTTTCATGTTGTACTATTTTAGATGGTGAATATGGACATAAAAATGTTGCAGTTGGTGTTCCTATTGTTTTAGGTGCTAATGGTGTAGAAAAGATAATAGAATTAGAATTAGATGATGAAACAAAAGAAAAGTTTGATGTTTCAGTTAACTCTATACAAGATGGTATTAATATATTAGAAGAGAACAATTTTTTCGATTAAACACTTATAAAATTAATGGAGGTAAAAATGAGAGAAATAGCTTATGAAGAGATAGTTAAGAACGTTAGAGATATTATTGTATATTCTGCTTCTAACTTACCTGAAGATGCATTAAATGCAATGAAGGAAGCTTATGAAAATGAGAAAAGCCCTGTAAGTAAAGAAGTTTTAAAACAGCTTTTAGAAAATGCAAATATTGCAAGCAGTGAAGCTCGTCCATTATGTCAAGATACTGGATTAGCAGTATTCTTTGTAAAGATTGGTGCTGATGTTAAAGTAGTTGGTGGTCTTTTAAAAGATGCAATCAATGAAGGCACAGAAAAAGGTTATATTGAAGGTTATTTAAGAGCTTCAACTTGTCATCCATTCTCAAGACTTAACAATAAAGATACAGTCGGTTACAATTTACCAGCAATTATCCACCTAGATATTGTCGAAGGTGATAAGATTGATATAGAGTATGCTGCTAAAGGTGGTGGGAGTGAAAATGTATCTCGTGCAAGAGTTTTCCCACCAGCTGCTGGAAAGCAGGGTGTAATTGACTATGTTAGAGAGTGTATCTCAGATGCAGGTCCAAACCCTTGTCCTCCACTTACTGTTGGCGTTGGTATTGGTGGTACATTTGAAAAAGCTGTTATATCTTCAAAACATGCACTTTTTAGAAATATAGGTTCAGTAAATGAAGATCCAGAGATGGCAGAGATGGAAGATGAGATAAAACTAGAGTTAAATAAACTTGGTATTGGTACGATGGGCATGGGTGGAACAGAGACTGTTTTAGCTGTTCATATTGAAGCTAACCCTTGTCATATTGCTTCTTTACCAGTTTCTGTTAATGTTCAGTGTCATAGTTCACGCCATACACATATCACTATATAAGGAAATTTAAGATGAGTAAAACATACCATTTAACAACTCCACTTAGTGATGAAACAGTTTCAGAACTTCAAAGTGGTGACATAGTTTACTTAAGCGGTATTATTTATACTGCAAGAGATGCCGCACACAAAAGATTAGTAGATTTGCTAGATGATGGAAAAGAGCTTCCTTTTGATATTAAAGGTGCTGTGATTTATTTTGTTGGGCCAACTCCACCTAAGCCGGGTGATCCGATTGGTAGTGCAGGTCCAACTACATCTTACCGTATGGATTCTTATTCCCCTCGTTTAATTGCTGAGGGTTTAAAAGGGATGATAGGTAAGGGTAAAAGAAATAAAGATGTTACTGATGCATGTCAAGAATATAAAGCTGTATATTTTGGTGCTACTGGTGGTGCTGGTGCATTATTGGGTAAACAAATCAAAAGTGCTGAGATTATTGCTTATGAGGAGTTAGGTCCAGAAGCAGTAAGAAAACTAGAAGTAGTTGACTTTCCTGTAACGGTAGTAAATGATGCACATGGTGAAGACTTATATAAAATAGGTCGCGCTCAATACGAAGTTAAATAACTTCCAACTTAAAACAAGGAGAATTAATGAATATACATGAATATCAAGCAAAACAAGTTTTTGCTAAGTATGGTGTACCAACACCAAAAGGTATAATGGTTGAAAGCGTAGATGCTGCAGTTGAAGCTGCAAAAGAGTTAGGTGGTCCTATTTGGGTTGTTAAAGCTCAGATTCACGCTGGTGGTCGTGGTTTAGGTGGTGGTGTTAAGCTAGCTAAAACTTTAGATGAAGTAAGAGAACTTGCTGATGAGATTCTTGGTATGACTTTGGTTACACACCAAACTGCTGCAGAGGGTAAATTAGTTCAAAAGCTTTACATCGAAGATGGTGCTGATATTAAAGATGAGTTTTATCTTTCTGTTGTTTTAGATAGAAAATTAGAAATGCCTCTAATTATGGCATCTACTGAGGGTGGAATGAACATTGAAGATGTTGCAGAAAACACTCCAGAGAAAATTATTACAGTACCAGTTGACCCAGCTGTTGGATTTCAAGGTTTTCACGGTCGTGAATTAGCATTTGGTCTAGGTATTACTGATAAGGCTGAACAAAAAAAGATTATCTCTTTCGCACAAAAACTATTTAAACTATATATGGAAAATGATGCAGAGATGATTGAGATTAATCCTCTTGTTAGAACTGGTTCAGGTGATTTTATCGCACTTGATGGAAAAATGGGCTTTGATAACTCTGCTCTAGGTCGTCAACCTCAAATTGCTGAGATGAGAGATTTAACAGAAGAAGATGCTGATGAAGTTGAAGCTGCTAAATATGGTCTCTCTTATGTTGCTCTTGATGGTGAGATTGGTTGTATGGTAAATGGTGCTGGTCTAGCGATGGGTACTATGGATACAATTAACTACATGGGTGGAACTCCAGCTAACTTTTTAGATGTTGGTGGTAGTGCTAATGCTGAAACTGTTGCAAAAGGTTTTGAGATTATTCTTAAAAACCCTAAAGTTAAAGCAATTTTCGTAAATATCTTTGGTGGAATTGTTCGTTGTGATCGTATAGCTAATGGTATTATTGAAGCTACAAAGATTACAGATGTTAATGTTCCTGTTATCGTTCGTCTTGATGGTACAAATGCTCCAGAGGCAGCAGAGATTCTTAAAAATGCTAACATTGAAAATTTAATTGTTGGTGATGATTTAGGTGACGGTGCAGCAAAAGCTGTAGCTGCAGCGAAAGGAGAATAATTTAAATGTCAATTTTAGTAAATAAAGATACAAAAGTAATCGTTCAAGGTTTTACAGGGAAAGAGGGTACTTTCCATGCTGAGCAATGTTTAGCATATGGTACAAACATTGTTGGTGGTGTTACTCCAAACAAAGGTGGTCAAGAGCATTTAGGTAAGCCAGTATTTAATACTGTATCAGATGCGGTTAAAACAACATGTGCAACTGTTTCTATGATTTTTGTTCCACCAGCATTTGTTGGTGACGCTGTAATGGAAGCTGCTGAAGCTGGAATCGAACTAGCTGTTATTATTACAGAAGGTGCCCCAGTTAAAGATATGCAAATGGCAAAAGCTCACGCTACTAAGCATGGCATGAAAACTCTAGGGCCAAACTGTCCTGGTATTATTACTGCAGAAGAGTGTAAAATCGGAATTATGCCTGGTTCAATTTTCAAAAAAGGTAATGTTGGTCTTATCTCTAAGTCTGGTACATTAACTTATGAAGGTGCAAATCAAGTTGTTCAAGAAGGTTTTGGTATCACTACTGCAATTGGAATTGGTGGGGATCCGATTATCGGTCTTTCGTATAACCAAATTTTACCAATGTTTGAAGCAGATCCTGAGACAGAAGCAATTGTAATGATTGGTGAAATTGGTGGAGATCTTGAGATTCAAGCAGCTAAACTAATTAAAGAACAAATTACTAAACCTGTTGTTGCATTTATTGCAGGTCAAACTGCTCCAAAAGGTAAAACTATGGGTCACGCTGGTGCAATCGTTTCTGGTTCAGCTGGTACAGCAAAAGAAAAAATGGAAGCTCTCGAAGCAGCTGGTGTAAAAGTTGTTGTTTCTCCTGCTGAGATTGGTAAAGCAATCGCAGAGGTTTTAGGTAAAAAATAGTTCATGTTAAAAACTTTTGAGGTAAATAATATACGCTGTGGTGGTTGTGCTAACAGTATCACTAAAGCTCTTGAAAAAAAGGGCTTTAAAAGTGTATATATAGACCTTTCGTGCGAGCCCCGTAAGGTAACATTAGAGTTACAAGATAAGGCGTCATCAGCACTATTTAGAGATATTTTAAGAAAACTAGGCTATTCTCTTTGTAATGAAGATATTAGCTTCAGTGCTTCAGCTTCACTAAAGGCAAAAAGTTTTGTCTCATGTGCAGTTGGAAAATTCACTATTGAAAATAATACGAAGTAATTCGTAACTTAATTATTTAGGAGAAAATATGGCAGCAAGTCCAATGGTAAACCCAGGTGATCAACCGGTATGGGTAAATACAGACAATTGTAAAGCGTGTGACATTTGTGTTTCAGTATGTCCTTCAGGTGTTCTTGGAATGAAATATGAGTCAACATCAACACTTGGTGCGATGATCTCTGTTGATCATCCAGAAGCTTGTATAGGGTGTAATGAGTGTGAACTTACATGTCCAGATTTCGCTATTTATGTAGCTGATAAGCAAGAATTTAAAGCAGCAGGTTTTAGCTTTGCTAAACTTACTGATGATGCTAAAGAGCGTCAAGCAGCAATTGTAGCAAACAATTATATGTCACTTAGTGAACAAGGAGTTAAGTAATGGAAATGAGAGAAGTTATTTCTACAGGAAATGAACTTTCTGCACTAGCAGGTGTAGATGCAGGTTGTAAGTTTTTTGGTGGTTACCCATTAACACCTTCTAGTGAGATTATGCATGAGATTTCTGACCTTTTACCTAAGGTTGGTGGTACTTGTATTCAAATGGAAGATGAGATAGCTGCAATTTGTGCTGTTATTGGTGCTGGTATGGCTGGTGATAGAACTATGACTGGTACTTCTGGTCCTGGTATGAGTCTTAAAGCAGAAAACTTAGGTCTTGCGCAAATGGCAGAAGTTCCTTTAGTTTGTGTTAATGTTATGCGTGGTGGTCCATCAACTGGTCTTCCAACTCGTGTATCTCAAGGTGACATTAAGCAATCATCTAACCCGTCTCATGGTGATTACCGTTCAATCACTTTATGTGCAGGTAACTTAGCTGAATGTTATACAGAAACTGTAAGAGCATTTAATTTAGCTGATAGATTTATGCAACCAGTTATTGTTTTACTAGATGAAACTATTGGTCACATGCATGGTAAAGCTGATTTACCAACAGCAGAAGAAGTTAAAAAAGGTATAGTACCTCGTAAGCGTTTTGATGGTCCTGCTGAAGAGTACTTTCCATATGAGTGTGGTCCTACTGAGCCAGCTGTTCTTAACCCAATGTTTGAAGGTTATAGATATCACTATACTGGTCTTCACCATGATAAAAATGGTTTCCCAACTGAAGAGATTGAAACTTGTCGTAAACTAATCCAAAGATTAGAAGATAAAGTTATGGCTCATCAAGATGAGATTGAATCAAATGAAGAGTTTATGCTTGACGATATGACAGGTGAAGATGGTGAAGTATTAATCATCGCTTATGGTTCAGTTTCTCTTGCAGCTAAAGAGACTATTCGTCACTTAAGAGCTCAAGGAATTAAAGCTGGTCTATTTAGACCAATTACTCTTTGGCCTTCACCAGCTGATAGAATGAAGCATTTTACAGATAAAATAAAAAATGTTTTAGTTGTTGAACTTAACATTAGACAGTATACTGAAGAGGTAGAAAGAGCTTCTGGAAGACTTGATATTGAAGGTCTTTACAAAGTTAATGGTAGAGCAATTTCTCCTCATGAGATTGTATCAAAAGTAAAAGAGGTATTTTAAGATGGCATTTAATTATGATAAATATTTAAGACTAGAGAAGATGCCAACACTATGGTGTTGGGGTTGTGGTGATGGTGTTATTCTAAAAGCGTTTGTAAGAGCGATTGAAAAAATGGGTGTATCTCAAGATGATGTATGTGTTATTTCAGGAATCGGTTGTTCAGGAAGATTCTCTTCTTATGTTGATTTCAATACTATACATACTACTCATGGTCGTACTGTAGCTTATGCAACAGGTGTTAAGCTTGCTCGTCCAGATAAGCTTGTTGTATGTGTTGCTGGTGACGGCGATGCTTTAGCTATTGGTGGTAACCATACAATTCATGGTTGTAGAAGAAATATAGATATGACTATGATCGTTATCAATAACTTTATTTATGGTCTTACTAATTCACAAACTTCACCAACTACTCCTCAAGGTATGTGGACTGTAACTCAAAAAATTGGTAATATTGACCCAACTTTTGATACTTGTGACTTAGCAATCGCTTCTGGAGCTTCTTTTGTTGCTCGTGAGACTATGCTTGACCCTAAAAAGCTTGAAAAAGTTTTAATTAAGGCGATGGAGCATAAAGGTTTCTCTATGATGGAAGTACTTTCTAATTGTCATATTAACCTTGGTAGAAAAAATAAAATGGTTTCTGCTATGGAAAATCTTGAGTGGATTGATAGTATTACAACTTCTAAAAAGAAATATGATGCTATGACTGAAGAGGAACAATTAAATTTATTCCCAACTGGTGTTCTTAAGCAAGATTTAGAAGTTCGTGAATATTGTGATATGTATCAAGATATTATCGATGCTCATCAAGGCAAGCGTGCTAAAATCACTCAAGATGATTTTGCTAAAAAAATATAAGGAGACATAATGAGCGATTCTAAAACATTAATGAGATTTACAGGTGTTGGTGGTCAAGGTGTTCTTCTTGCTGGTGAAATTTTTGCAGCTGCAAAAATCAAAGCTGGTGGTCATGGATTAAAAACAGCAACATATACTTCA
>JAYEKJ010000006.1:0-1462 GCA_034660975.1 Campylobacterota bacterium | reverse complement strand
CGATTCTAAAACATTAATGAGATTTACAGGTGTTGGTGGTCAAGGTGTTCTTCTTGCTGGTGAAATTTTTGCAGCTGCAAAAATCAAAGCTGGTGGTCATGGATTAAAAACAGCAACATATACTTCACAGGTTCGTGGTGGTCCAACAGTTGTTGATATTCAGTTAGATGATAAAGAGATATATTATCCGTATGCAAATGATGGTGAGATTAACTTCATGCTTTCAGTTGCACAAAAAAGTTATGACCTTTTCAAAGATGGTGTTCAAGAGGGTGGAACAATCGTAATTGATCCTAACCTTATCACTCCATCTGAGGAAGATAGAAAAACTTGGAAAATTTTTGAGATTCCTATTATTACAATAGCAAAAGAAGAGGTTGGTAATGTAATTACTCAATCTGTTGTTGCTCTTGCAATTGCGAATACAATGATGAATGCACTTGATAAAGATCATTTAATCAGCATCATGCTTTCAAAAGTACCTGCAAAAGTTCATGAAGTAAATAAGATAGCTTATTCACTTGGTGAAAAATATGCTAAAGAAGCTATGGCTTAATTAGTTATTTTAAAGCAACCTTTTAAGGTTGCTTTATACTTCAAATCTTTTTTAAAGAGCAGGGTGATTCTATATTCTCATCTCTTTCGTTCCAATCAAAATATCATTCATTTTCTCATGTTATATATTATAAAGAATAATTTAGTATAATTTCATAGGTACAACATATAGTAACTTGTTTATATAAATAACAAGAGGAAAGTCCGAGCTGCTGTAGGACAGTGTTCCATTTAACAAATGGCCGTAGTAATACGAGGGAAAGTGCAACAGAGATTAGACTTCCACTTCTTGTGGTAAAGGTGAAAAGGTGGAGTAAGAGCCCACCAGTCTTTATAGTAATATAGAGAGCTTGAAAACCCAACATGGCAGCAAGAAACAGATGGTCAGCGTCTTACATTGCGACTGTTTCGCTAGAAATACTTTGTAAAATGTATAGTAGATTAATGCTATTAAAACAAAACTCGGCTTATAGTTGTACCTATCTTCATAAATATCTATTTAAATTATAAAATTTAGCATTTAAAGCATATTAAACAATAAATATTTTAATATGATATATCGTAAAGGTTAAATAATAAAAGTGCTTATAGGCAAAATATAAGCTATTAAATTTAGAAAGGTAATTAAGTATAAATTATTTTCAAGAGAATTTACATTATGTTAACCAATATCTATTCTTTATATAAATAACATATTTAATCAATGTTTATTAATGTTACGCATATTTACTAACATATGCTATAATGTTGTCAATTTTAATAATAGGAAATAAAATGGCAAATATAGATTTAATTCAATTAACTCAATACACAAAAAAAATAACAGCAATGGTTGTTGAAGATGAGAAAGTTACTAATGAGCTTTTAAGTTCAACTTTTAAGAACTTTTTCTCAGATGTTCATTCTT
>JAYEKJ010000005.1:0-4113 GCA_034660975.1 Campylobacterota bacterium | reverse complement strand
CAAATACAGAAACAGAACAGTCAATTAATAGATTGAAATTTTATATTGATAAATTGATTGAAATAGTAGATGATGTATATGCTATTGAGTATCTCCCAATATTTATCAATTTAGGATTTGAGAAAATAGAAAAAAGAAATATACATATATTAAAAGACACAATAAAAAATCTTTTTAACAATATACTAATGGAGTGTGCTGAGAGTATAAAAAAGAAAGAAGAAACTACACCATTATCCGAAATAAAAATAAATGCCTTTAAAGATAAAATATATACAAACATAGAAACAAGTAAAAATAAAATGAGGAATTTAACAAAAATTGGTTTTGGTAAATATGAATTAAATAATGCTAATCAATCAATAGAAAGTTTTGGTTTAAATACACTTTTACCAAGGTCGATGTTTTTCGATAAATGGACAAATGGCTTTGTTGGTTTTGAAAGTAATATATCTAAAAGTATTGTTGATGGAGAAAATTCTCATATACTAAAAAGCATTATTGATAATAGTCAAGTTGTAGATAATGATGAATTTAATTCTGTATTAGAAAATTTTGAAAATATAGATGATATTTTTATATTATCAATCAATAATTATAAATTTTTTAGGAATAATAAATTTTTTAAAGACGGTTGGAGAAATGATATACAACCTATTATTGATGAGAATGGAGAAAAAATAAGTTCCTTTATTGGTTATTTAGAATTCAACAATGTTGATGTTCCTATTTTTAAATATAATGATAATAGTCAAGATGAAAAAATTATAATATTAAATAAAACCAAGTTCTTTACTTTTATACATATGAAATTAGATGATGAAGATAATGTTGTAAATGACTTACTGTATGTTTCAATTCAAGAATTGACAAAAGACGAAATTAATAAAATAGCTATGAGAGATATGAAAAATAATACTGAAAAATCAACAATAACTGCAAACTTAAAGACAAAAGTTAATCTAAAAGTATATGAAAAATTTGAAATAAAATTAGATGAAAATTTTGAAGGCTTTGTATTTTTAGTAGATAAAGAAAATTTTAGCAGAGTATAAGATTAAGATGTATGAGAAGCTAATTTAAATAAAAAAAAAGGAAAAAAATGAACGAAATAAAAGCGATATATTTAAAAGATTATAAAAAACCAGAGTTTAATATCCAAGATGTTGAACTAATATTTGATTTGTATGAAGAGTTTACAACTGTTACTAACATAATGAATATTGTTAAAGTAGAATCTGATGCTAAAGATATAGAGTTGGATTCTATTGACTTAGAACTTGTTGAATTATGGATTAATGATTTAAAGCTAAAAGATACAAGGTATATATACAGTGATGAGAAGTTGAGGATTCTAAATGTACCAGAATCTTTTACTCTAAAAATCATAAATAAAATCTATCCTCAAAATAACACAGAGTTAGAGGGGCTATATAAATCAGGTTCAATCTTTTGTACTCAAAATGAACCTGAGGGATTTAGAAGAATCACACCATATCTTGATCGCCCTGATGTTATGTCTGTATTTACTACAACGGTGATAGCTAAACAAGAGAAATATCCGATTCTTTTATCTAATGGAAACAAAAAACAGTGTCACGATTTTATGAATGGGAGACACGCAACTACATGGTTTGACCCACATCCAAAACCTGCTTACCTTTTTGCTCTTGTTGCTGGAGATTTGGGTTGTGTGAATGATGAGTTTACAACGAAGAGTAAAGAGAGAGTTGAGTTAAATATCTATTGTGATTTAGGAAATGAGAGTAAATGTACTCACGCTATGAAATCACTCAAAGAATCTATGCTTTGGGATGAAGAAAAATATGGACGAGAGTATGATTTGGAAATTTATAATATTGTAGCTGTTGATTCTTTTAATATGGGTGCAATGGAAAACAAGGGTTTAAATATTTTTAATTCTCACTATGTTTTAGCTGATAAAGATACAGCATCTGATGCAAATTTTATGGGGATTCAAGCTGTTATTGCTCATGAATATTTTCATAACTGGACTGGGAATCGTATCACTTGTAGAGATTGGTTTCAATTAACTCTCAAAGAGGGGCTTACGGTATTTCGTGATCAGTCTTTCTCAGCAGATTTAAACTCTTCAGAGGTACAAAGAATCGAAGATGTAAAAGCTCTAAGAGAGAGACAATTTGTTGAAGATGCTTCCCCAACTTCACATCCGATTCAACCTGAGTCTTACATATCAATGAATAACTTTTATACAGCAACTGTATATGAAAAGGGTGCTGAGGTTATTAGAATGATTCATACTCTTTTAGGTGAAACAAATTATCGTAAAGCTACTGATCTGTATTTTGAGAAATTTGATGGTCAAGCTGTAACTACTAATGATTTTTTATGGGCTATGAGTAAGGCGAGTGGAGTTGATTTAACTCAGTTTGAGAGATGGTATCATCAAAATGGAACTCCTAAGCTTCATGTAAAAGAGAGTTTTCAAGATGGGGTTTTTGAACTTACATTTAAGCAAGAGATTCCAAACGATATAAATGGTGAAGCTCAAAAAGCATACTTTTATCCTTTAAAGATAGCTATTATAGATGAGAATTCTAAAGAGATTTTAGAGAAAACTCTTATAGTCTCAAAAGATGAAGAGGTTTTTAGTTTTGATGGTTTTGATTCTAAGCCTATTGTTTCACTCAATCGTGATTTTTCAGCACCAATAATTATAGAACAGGTCAAAACTAATTTTTCATTTCTTATGAGATACGATTCTAATAGTTTTGTTAGATATGAATCGGCTCAAACATTTGCGATTGAAACATTGGAATCTATAATGAGAGGTGAGGGGATAGATTCAGAATTTATACAATCTTATGGGTATCTTCTTGATTTGGATATTGACCTTTCTTATAAGGCTCTTCTACTTGAACTTCCAACAATTTCAACATTGATGCAAAGAGAGGAGACAATAGATTTTGAACCAATCTATAAAGCAAAAGAGGAGTTAGAAAAAGAGTTAGCAAGTAATTATAAAGGGAAACTTTTAGAAATTTATAACTCTAACCATCAGCCAAAAAAAGATGATATCGATAGTTTAAGTATCTCTAAAAGAGCTATTAAAAATAGAGTTCTTAGGGTACTTTCATCTTTAATGAGTGAAGATATTATAAATCTAGCAAAAGAGCAGTATGAAAATTCACTTACAATGACAGATAGAATCGTAGCTTTAGATATTTTAGAAAATTCTTCAGCTTACTTAGCAACAATAGCTCAAGCTGATTTTTATGCTAGATATAAAAATGATACTTTAGTGATGAATAAATATTTCTCTATCCTTTCAGCTTCTGAGCGAGAGGGAACGCTAGATAGAGTGATAGCACTTCAAAATGATGAGGTTTATGATGAAAAAGTTCCAAATCTTGTTCGTTCACTTATTGGTGTATTTGCTAGAAATTATAAACATTTTCATGCAAAAGATGGACTTGGATACAAATTTATCGCAGATAAGATTATAGAGATAGATAAAATCAATGCTCAAATGGCTTCAGGACTAGCCGGAGCTTTTAAAGTTTATGAAAAGATGAATAATAAAAATAAAGAGCTTATGAAAATAGAACTCCAAAGAATAATTACTGAAAAAAGTTTATCGAAAAACTCGTATGAGATAATCTCAAAAATCTTACATTAGTTTAATTTATATGTTATAAGTGTGTAAAATTTACCCACTTATAATAAAATATAATATTTAATAAAATGATACTTTTTTAATTTCAATGTAAGATATAATTTAAAAAGCCCTAAAAGAGGGCTTTAAATCCACATATAATCTCTTAGTATAATAATAATTAATTATATAATAACTCTTTTTCGGATTTTTCAGATACACTTACCTCAGAATTAATATTGAGGAATATAATATGGCAAGATTAGTAATTCTTGGTGCAGGTGTAGCAGGTCATACAGCAGCATCTTTCGCTACAAAATGGCTTGGAAATGAGCATGAAGTTGTAGTTGTTACTCCAAATGCAAAGTGGAACTGGATTCCATCAAACATCTGGGTTGGTGTTGGTGAGATGAGTAAAGAGGATGTAACATTTGATTTAGCTCCTGTTTATGCTAAAACAAAAATTATATATAAAC
>JAYEKJ010000004.1:0-4129 GCA_034660975.1 Campylobacterota bacterium | reverse complement strand
ATTGGTAAATTTTGCAAGGTGCCCTTGGGGTATAAATTCCTATTGCATAATTATGGTCTCTTACTTATTTGCTACATTTATAGTAATATTAGGTAAATACTTACTAAAGGCTATCATCATGTTAAGCAATCAAACATCACTAGAGCAGTTTCGCTCATTTTACAAAGAACATAAACCAAACAATTTCGAAGAAGCAGTTGAGAAATTCTCTATATTTGGTGGGATAAATTGGGGTGATATAGATACCTCTAAACCCTCTATTGAGCTTATTGAGAAAGTAATTCTTCCCGATTTTAGGTATATCCGTAATGATGTGACAGAGCTAACAACAGGTATGCCACTCTACCACTCGATTCTTACAGGTGTTGCACAAGGTGATGGAAAACCCCACACAGCATTTAAAAGAGCGAATGTAACTAAAGAGGTTGGGGAGAATGCTCTTGATGAGATAATTGATACTGGAATCATCAAACTTGAAAAATCTAAAAAAATCTTTACTTCATGGGCAGAGAGTGAAGCTATCTCAAATAAACTATACTTTACGACTCCATTTTTAAGATTCTGGTTTGCTTTTGTATCACCCATTTTTAAAGGTATTCGTGATGGTGATTTTAAAGAGATAAGAGATAAATTTACAAATCGTGAGAATGAATTTGTACAACTTACTTTTACACAATTAGCACATGAAGTTTTAAAACTATCATTTGTGGATGACCCAATTTTAGAGATTAGTACTTATTGGGATAATAATGTTGATATAGATATCTATGCTAAAACTAAATCTGGAAAAATCATAGCTGGAACTACAAAATATACAAATGCAAAAATCAAAAAAAGTGAACTAAATCGCCTTAAAGAATCGTGTGAAAAAACAGGTATGAAAGCTGATATATTTGTACTATTTTCTAAAAAAGGATTCTCAAGCGAACTAAAATCGTTAAAAGGTGAGAATCTAAAACTTTTCACTGTAAAAAACTTCAAAAAGTTAGTTGAGTAATGGCTAAAAAAGTTTTACTACTCCATGGCTGGGGTGGAAGTGATAAGCCACATTGGCAAAGCTGGTTGGCTAGTGAAATTGCTTCAGATTATGGCAAAGTTAGCTTTTTAAAATTTAGTGATTTTGATTTTCCAAAACTTGATGTTTGGAAAAAAGAACTACAAGATGAACTAAATGATTTTCAACCCGACATAGTGATTTGTCACTCCTTAGCAAATACACTTTGGTTTCATCTTTGTAATGATGAGAATCTCCAAGAGATAGAGAAACTTTTTTTAGTAGCACCACCTAGTATGAAGTGTGATATAGAGGAGTTAAAAGAGTTCTTTCCACTAGAAGTTCCTAAGAATCTAAACGCTAAAGATTCTATCTTAATCACCTCAACAAATGACCCATACCTAACACAAGATGAAGCTAAAGAGTTACAAAACTCTCTTAACATTGAGATGAAAGTTTTAGAAGATGCTGGACATATCAACGCTGATTCTGGTTTTGGTGAGTGGAGTTGGATTCTTAGCGAGATTTCAAAATAGTTTATGAAAAAAAAGCTTTTACTACTTGAAGATGACCTCGCCTTAAATGAGACTGTTGTAGATTATTTTGAAAATCTTGGCTTTAGTGTTACTCCTGTTTATGATGGAAATAGTGCTTTAGATACTATCTATGAAAACAATTTTGACCTCTTACTACTAGATGTTAATGTTCCGGATATAGATGGTTTTGAGATTCTAAAAAGTGCTAGAGAGCAAGATATAACTACACCTGCAATCTTTATAACTTCACTAAACTCTATGCTTGATTTGGAAAATGCTTATGAGAGTGGTTGTGATGACTATATAAGAAAACCGTTTGCATTAAAAGAGTTAAAACTAAGAGTTGAAACAATTTTAAAAAGAGATTTTTTTCACAATAGTAACTCTAAAATAGAGATTGATACAGATATCTATTATGATTCTGATAATAATTTATTAACTGTTGATAATGCTGAGATACAACTAAACAACAAAAATGCAAAACTGTTAAAACTATTTTTACAAAATAAAAACAAACTCCTGACTCATGAAACTATCTACGCAACTCTTTGGGAGTATGGTGAAGATATAAGTGAGAGTGCTTTGAGAACTTATATAAAAAACTTACGAAAATATTTAGGGAAAGAAAAAATTGTCAGTATTAAAAAACTTGGATATAGATTTACCACAGAGTGAGAAAAAAACACTGTTTAGATTCTTATCTTTATATGTTTTTTTTACTATTGTAACTTTAGGATTAACAGTATCTCTCTACTACACCCTTCAAAAAGAGTTGCTAACTAGCCAAAGAACCATACAACTCAATGAGTATGCAAATGATTTTAAAATTGCACTCCAAGATTTGCATAATGATAAAACAGACACTCTACTCTACCCTAGAGATGAAAAATTTAAGACCTCTTTATATGGGAAAGATTATCACCTCATATACTCAACTCTCTCAAACCCTCAAAACCTACTCACAGAAGTATCCTATACAAACAATAAAATAATCAGATATATAACGCAACCACAGCACTATTATTTAGATACACAATATATCATCGTTGAGATTGTAGACGATAAACAATGGCTAGATGAGATTATTACAACAATCATCATATATAGCTCTATATTTTTTATCTTTATGGTGCTTGTTGGATATTTTTTACTCAGACTACTACTCAAACCTATGAGGGATGCTCTGCATCTTCTTGATACATTTATAAAAGATACAACACATGAACTCAACACTCCAGTAAGTACAATTATGACAAATATTGAGTTGATTGATAGAGATAGCATAGAGGATAAATATCTTTTAAAAATCATCAACCGGATAGATATAGGGGCGAAAACTATCTCCAATATCTATGATGATTTAAGCTATCTGATGTTAAACAATAAAATCATATCTAATAATCAAGATATAAATTTAAAACAACTTATAGAACAAAGAGTTGAGTACTTCTCAATTTTGGCAAATATAAAAAAGATAAAAATTGAAACTAACTTAGATTCAAATGTAATATTACACATTGATAATAAAAAAATCTCAAAACTGATAGATAATATTTTATCAAATGCGATTAAGTACAACAAAATCGATGGTTCAATCTATATAAATTTACAAAGCAATAAACTTACTATCAAAGATACAGGCAAAGGGATAAAAAAAGAGCATATAGATTCGATGTTTAACAGATATGCTAGATTTGATAAGATTGTTGGTGGGTTTGGGATTGGTTTAAATATTGTCAAAATGATAGCTCTTGAGTACAAATTAACTATAAATATAGAATCAGAGCTAGGTAAATGGACTGAAGTCTCACTAACTTGGTAAACTTCACAATCATTACACAATTAATCTATATACTACCCCTATAACAAAACAAGGGGAACAAGATGAAAACAATTCAAAAAGTTTTATTAGGCTTAACAGTAATAGGTTCATTAACACTAGCTTCGGCAGATGGTGCATCTTTATATCAAAAATGTGCAGGGTGTCATGGGGTAAATGGTGAGAAAAAGGCTTTAGGTAAATCAGCTGTAATACAAGCTTGGGAATCTAAAAAAATAGTAGATGCTTTAAATGGATACAAAGCAGGAACTTATGGTGGAGCGATGAAAGGTTTAATGAAAGGTCAAGTTGCATCTTTAGATGATGCTGAGATTGAAGCAATTGCAAAATATATTGAATCAAAATAATAGGGAAAGGAAAAAATCATGAATAATCTACTAAAAACAATTTTAACAAGTGCGATGGCAATGGCAATAGCTACAACAACAGTATCTGCTGATGCAACTAAGGGTCAAAAACTTTTTACCAAAAAACTAAAAAGTGCTTGTGGAATCACTGGTGCAGCGATGGCTGGTAAACATACACAAGATGAGTGGGAAGAGATTTACTCAGCTGGTAAGATAGCTGATGAGATTAAAACAATCTGTCCATCTGTAAAAGATAAAGCGATAAAAGATAAATATATTCAACACTATTTTGATTTCTTTAAAGAGTATGGAAGTGATAGTGGGAATGTACCATCTTGTTAAACCCGGATTATGCAATAGAGAATTAAAAATTTAATCTATCATTGCAATCAAGGCACATTCATTAAAAATT
>JAYEKJ010000003.1:5236-18626 GCA_034660975.1 Campylobacterota bacterium | reverse complement strand
CATATTCAAATAAAAAAAACCAAATGCCAAAAGAGTTTAAAGAGTTATGTAGAATCTTAAAAATAGAACCTAAACTCAGACCCTATTTTTATATGAAACAAGATATTTTTTTGAAGGTAAAAGAGTTGTTTTCAACATAAAAGGGAATGACTTCAGACTTATTGTGCATATTGACTATCCTCGTAAAATAGTTCTAGTAAAGTTTATAGGCACACATAGTCAATATGATAAAATAAATGCACAGGAGATATAATTATGCTACTTAAACCAATCAAAAATGAAAAAGAGTATGATGATGTATTGGATAGAATAGATGAATTAATGGAACTAAATCTTACAATGGGAACAACACTTAGTGATGAACTTGAAGTTCTTGTGATGCTTATTGAAAAATACGAGGAAAAAAACTGGGCTATTTCTGAACCAGATCCAGTTGAAGCGATAAAAGTTCGTATGGAGCAGATGCACCTAAAACAAAAAGACCTTGTTCCCTATATTGGTAACGCTAGTAAGGTTTCTGAGGTATTAAATAAAAAAGTAGGTTTATCCCTAAGTATGATTACTAATTTAGCAGGTGCCTTACATCTACCTTTAGAAGCACTCATTTGCTTACCTAAAAAGCCTATAAGTCTTTAATTTCCCTTGGATTGGTATTACTTCGTACTGTTTGAATCTTTTGGACTTGAATAAACCTTCATACTAAATGTTGAGTGAATCATCTCAGCTTCTCTTTTAAACTCTATTGGAAAATTAACACCTATTATCCAATCACTTTTATTTAAGGCATCCAAAAAAACATATATACTTTTTGGTGAAGCGATTTTTGAGGTTGTATTTACATCATAAGTTATAAAATCACCCTCTTTCTCACTAATAACCCTTTTGGAAAGTGTTAAGCTATTAAAATAATTTTTATGTTGCTTTAAAAATCTTTCCTCTGAAAATAGTGTACTTAATGCTGTTATTGTATAACGGTTATCACCCTGTAATTTTTTTAGTAATTCTAAAGTATCAACATTAAAATTTTCAAATAGAAAAACCTCTTTGTTTACTTTGATCATCTCTGCTCGCTTTATTCTATACTCTTTCCCTTTAGGTATAAGTACTAAAAAAGAAAAAAGAAGTACAAATATTAGTAAAACTAAAGAGACTATTAATACATACATATTTTGACGAGACATACCACTATTCTTCATCTAGTTCTATCTCCTCTTCCTCTTTATCGATATAGTTAGTAGATACAAACTTCAACCAACCATTTTGGGCAGGATAAAAACTACTATATGTTCTATGGAAAATAGAACGAAGTGGAGCTTGAAGCATAAAATTATACACATCTTTATTTGGTGTAATACCTTGAAGTATTAGTCCATTTTCAAGTAATGAAGCTTCTGAAAGTGTTATTCTTTGTGGAACTAAATCGAATAGATTACTTATAGAATCTTTTAAAACAGCATTTTTAGTATGCACCGACTCAGCGAGTATATTTTGTTTTTCTATAAGGGTGATTTGCTTTTTCATATTATAGATACTGATATTTAAGTCAACTTGTTTTTGATGCAAACTTTTTTTATCTTCAACAAATCTATACTCTTTAAAAAGTAAAAATATATAAGTTAAAACCAACATAAAAAGTGTAATTGAAAAAAATATAAGCAATAGTTGCATATCTTCAGTAAAAGCACTTTTTCTTCTATGATTTATATAACTATATCTCATTCTAACTCCATTTGAGCAAGAGTTGAGAGTTCCACTGATGTATCTATATTTCTTACATAGACATTTAAAAACATCTCATCTTCAATATATTTTTTCAAATCACGACTAACACCTATCCCATCTGCTATATAAACATTATCAATAAACTGACTATTAAATCTTTCATCTTTATAAAAACTATTTACTGCACTTTGTATCATTGCAAACCGATGATAATCTTCTGTAAACTCTTCATCTTCAACAGCTTCCATATCGGTATTTTCTAACTCTTCAGCAAGTTCCTCTTCCATATCTTTAGCTTCAGCAAATTCATCTATCTCATCAAATGAATCTAGATCTTCAATATCTCCAAAATCATCCATACCATCAAGTAAGTCTGTATCATCCAATGGCTCCATATCATCCAATGAATCCATATCGTCTAAATCTACACTATCTTCTAGGTCTAAATCCATGTCCATATCCATATCCATATCATCTAAACTATCATCAAACAGATCGTGAGTTTCATTGTCATTCTCAACATCTAAATGCAAAGCAAAAAGTAATTTAGAATTATCAAATACAGAGATAGAAAGATAATTATCCTCTACTAAAATAAATAGTGCCATATGAGTATCAATTTTATCTTTAAAAAAATTATTTAATACAATAGTTGGTGAAAATATAAAATCTACACCTATTTTTTTATATCTATTTTTTATATTATTTATCTCATCTTTGGTAGTATAATATGACCATCTATTTTCATAACATTTATTATTTAATGAAGCTGTTTCAAGAAAATCAGAAATTTTATGTTTATCGCAAGTTGGAATAGCACCTTGTAGCTCAGAGTTATCTAAAACAGAAATATAGTAGTATGGTGATAACTTTGTATATTTTTTTATAAACTCATACATTTTATCACTTAAATCAGTTACCTCAAAAACTTTTTCATCAGTATCTACGGTGCCATTTTTATTGCTCACTTTTATATACACGGCAGTTGTTGTTTGTTTTACAACAATATTTATAAATACCTTAAGATATAATAATTCTAAAAGTTTATCTAACACTATTTACCTACCCCTGATAATGGATGTGCTTTATTATAATTTTGTTGTTTCAAAGCACTTCCCAGTTTTGTATATATTTGCGTTGTGGCCATAGATGAATGTCCTAACAGCTCTCCAACATCCACTATTGGTGCACCTCCGTTTAATAATGCAGTAGCATACGAATGACGCAATTGATGGGGAGTAACCTTCAATGTAACTCTTTTAAAGACTTTAGTAATGATATATCTTAAACTATTTTCGCTTAATCTTTCGCCATTTTTTTCAAAAAGAAATTTATTTGCTAGGTTTATAGTTAAATACTCATCAAGCAGTTCTCTAGTTGAACTAAGTAATGGAACATCTCTTTGTTTATTACCTTTTCCTATTACTCTAATCCACTCCTGTGAAATATCAGATATTTTTAATGATGTAAGCTCTGAGATTCTAAGCCCTAAGGTATAGAGCATCACAACAACAAGTTGCTCATCTAAGGTAGCTATTGAGATAGCTTCTAATATATTTTTATGTGATATTGGTTTTGGTAAAGTTTTTGCAACTTTTATACTATCATCAGCTTTAAGGATTACTTTAAAATCATTATCATTTAAATACTCTACAAAACCTCTTATTGCACTTAGTTTTTTGCTTATTGTTTTAGCATTTAGATGTGTGATTTTTATACGGTAAGGCATAAGGTTAAATATAATATTTTTATTCTCTTGTGTTATCTCTATATATAAAAGTGCCTCTTTTATAGATTCATCATAACTTTTAATAGTCAAATCAGAGTAACCTCTAAAATTTTCAAGAGATTCTAAAAACTCTACCCTTTTTTTATTTATTAACTTTTTCAAGAAGTTTCTCAAACATACTGTTATATTTTGCAGCACTCTTAGTTAAATTGGTATCAGTCACAACACTAGGTGCCAATTTAATATAACTACCAATTATAATCTCACACATCATTCTTATTTTAGACTTATCTGCACTAGAGATTATATCATTAGTCGCGATTTGATTAATATCATCCATATATTTTTTTGCTTCTTCTATAAATAAAATATACTCTAAAGAGATTTTGGACTGAGCCATAACAGTGGATGCCATACGGTTGTATTGATTAAGGCTAAATGATTCTCTTGCCAAAGTATAAGCCTCTTTATACTCACCAATCTCATAATAATATTTTGCTTGTATAGACTTTTCATAAGATGGGCTTGATATAAAATATATACCCATTATTAAAAGAGCAGATATTGCAAAACTAAAAAGAATTATTTTAGATGTCATGTCTTAATAAACCCTCTTGAACTAAACTTTTAGCCTCTTCAAGCTCCATATCTGTTACATCTATCAAATCACTAATATAATAATCTATTGTACCAAATGGTTTAGGGATAACAAATTTATCCCAACTCCCTAATTGCCAATATGAGGATGGTTTTATCTCAACTAAAACTATATTTGCTTTAGCTTTTTGAGCCATTATAATTATCCCATTAGAAACCTCATGCCGAGGACCCTTAGGACCATCGGGAGTGATTCCTAAATCATAACCATTTTTAAGCTCTTTTATTGATTTAATTAAAGCTTTTGCTCCACCTCTCGTACTTGAACCTCTAATGGTTTCAAATTTAAAGAAAGAGAGAGTTTTAGCTATGAGATTTCCATCAAAATGTTCTGATATAAGTAGTTTTACATGGGGAGTTTTTCTAAAAGTGGTATATGCATAAGGAATCATCAATAATTCCCCATGCCAACAAGCCATAATAATTGGCTTGTCACCTATACTTTTTGGTGCATGAAATTTTTTTTTGTTTGTCAGATATAAAAGCCTAATCAGCAAAGAACCAATAATAGGAACTATGATTAGAGCAAAATAGCGAAAAGCTTTTTTACGCAACAACTTCACCGGTTAAAACTGTTCTTCCTATGGAAGTTATTTTAACATCTCTAAATTGACCAAGAAGTTCATCTGAGCCTTTAACCTTAATCACTATATTGTTATCACTTCTACCAGATACATGAAAATCTTGAAACAGCTCTTCAAAATAAACTCTATAAGTTTTTCCTAGATGTGTTGCATTTTTCTCATCTAGAATCTCAGTATGAGTTGATTGAAGTGTTGTAAGTCTATGTGATGCTATCTGAGCATCTACCATTGGTAGATGCTCAGCTTCTGTCTCTGGACGAGGGGAGTATTTAAAAGAGAAAAGTTGATCAAATCTCACTTTTCTTAACACATCCATAGTATCTTCAAAATCTGCTTCACTCTCCCCAGGGAAAGCTACAATAATATCAGTAGATATACTTACATCTGGACACATTAATCTAAGTTTTTCAACACGATTTAAAAACCACTCTTTTGAGTAACCTCTTTTCATATCTTTTAAAACTTTAGTTGATCCACTTTGAAGTGGCATGTGCATAGATTTACAGATTTTAGGATTAGTTGAAAATTCTTCAATAAACTCATCATCCATGTGAAAAGGGTGTGGAGAGGTGAATCTAATTCTTTCTAAGCCTTCTATTTTGCTCAGTCTGCGTAAAAGTTCAGTAAAATTCACTTTTTCATGTTCAGCAGAAAAACGGCGACCATAATTGTTTACATTTTGACCTAAAAGAAAAATCTCTTTGGCTCCAGAATCTACTGCTCTTTTAGCTTCGTTATAGATAAGGGCATCAGGGATTGAAACCTCATCACCACGAGTTTTTGGAACAATACAATATGTGCAAGACTTATCACAACCCATAGAGATATTTATAAATGCTTTTAATTTAGATGAGCGAAAATCTTTAAATGCAAACTCACTCTCATCATAATTAATATCTATCTCAACAGCTTTGTTTTTATGTAAAACCTCTGTAATTTTAGATACATTTCTAGCACCTAATACAAAGTTTACATAAGGAGCTCGTTTAATAATCTCTTTACCTAGATGAGAGGCTGTACAACCACAAACACCTATCTTAGCACCATCTTTTTTCTTTTTATTAAAAATTCCAAGTTCTGAAAATAGTTTAGATACAGGTTTTTCTCTTACCGAACAAGTATTTATTAAAATAAGGTCGGCTTCTTTAAAGTCATCAATCGCTTCATAACCCTCTTTCTCTCTCAACTCAGCAATCATATGCTCAGTATCACGAGAGTTCATAGCACAACCTAAAGTTTCAATAAATAACTTTTTTGACATATCTACTGCTCTAGTTTATGATGTGTACTTGGTACATATAATCATTATCAGATAAAGCAAATTTAACTTCACTCATATAAAAACTTTTTCCTTTAGCTTCAAAGTGATCTTGAAGTTCTAATAAATCTTTATGTGAATTTTCTCTATCAAAATAGATAATTACATTATCGTCTTTTTCACTCATCGCTTCAATTTTAGCTAATTCAGCTTTTTTAGGTTTAACATTAATCTCTGTTCTTGCAAATTTTAAATCCATTTTATATATCCTTAATTTTATTTTATACCCTCAAGGGATACCTATAATACTATTATTAGTATTTTATTATAAAAGTTTTACATTATAGTAAAAATCTACTAAATATCCTATTAAACTCTATTTTATAGAATTTAGGTATAATATCATTACTTCATAAGAAATCCCCCAACTTAACACATTTTATTTTTTATGAGATTACCCTCTAAAGGACATTTTAATGGAAAAAATATTAGATATAGCAGAAGCGATAGCACATGAAAAAGGGCTTACTCCTGAAAAAGTACTCGAAGCATTAAAAACAGCTTTTGTACAAACTGCAAAAAGAGTTATTGATAGAAACTTTGCTTTTGAGGCAATTATTAATGATGAGACTAAAAGTATTGAGATTGTTCAAACAATTACTGTTGTAGCAGATGATGATGAAAAACTTCAAGATGAAGAGATAGCACCAGCTTATATCTCTATTAGTGAAGCAAGAGAGTATGACGATCAAGTTGAGCTTGATGATCAACTTCAAGTTCCACATGATTTAGAAGAGTATGGCAGAACTGGTGCATCTCAACTTCACCGTGAGATAGAGTTCCATATACAAAGACTTGTAGAGGATGAACTTTTTAATAAATATAACTCTAAAATTGGAACTTTAGTATCTGGTAGAGTTATTAGAGTTGATTCTAAAAATGCTACCTATATAGAGGTTGATGAGATTCGTGCTATTTTACCTATGAAAAGTCGTATCAAAGGTGAATTCTTTAAAGTTGGTGACCATATAAAAGCAGTTGTTCGTCGTGTAACTATGGATAAAATGGATGGTATCCAGATTGAATTATCTCGTACTAGCCCTAAATTTTTAGAGGAGCTTTTAGCACTAGAGGTTCCTGAGATATCTGATGGTACAGTTATTATCGAAAAATCTGCTCGTATCCCAGGTGAGAGAGCTAAGGTTGCACTCATCTCAACTCATCCACAAGTTGATGCTGTTGGTGCAACTGTTGGTGTTAAAGGTGTTCGTATAAACTCAGTTAGTCAAGAGTTAATTGGAGAAAATATAGATTGTATCGAATTTACAAGTATCCCTGAACTTTTTATTTCTCGCACAATGAGTCCTGCTATTATCTCTCATGTTGAGATTATTAAAAATGATGAGGGTGAGAATGAAAAAGCTATTATCACTCTTCCAGCTGATCAAAAATCAAAAGCTATTGGTAAAAGTGGAATCAATATCCGTCTTGCTTCTATGCTTACAGGTATGAATATTGAACTTGTTGAATCTGATTCTACAACTAACCAAGAGAGTGGTGAGATTGAAGAGTCTAAAGATGGTGTTGATGCACTAGAGGCTTTATTTAATTAATCTAAATATTTTTATTTTAGGAATCTCAACTAAACTTGAGGTTCTTAAAACTTTTTACCCTCTTTTCATATATGGATTCAATCTCATCAAAATCAAATCTGCAAGCATATTTCCAAGTAAAGTTAAAAATGATGTTATCATCAAAGTACCCATTATTATAGGATAATCACGACTAAGTGCCGACATAAAAAATAGTTGACCCATCCCATCAATTCCAAAAATAGATTCTAAAATCACACTTCCACCAATAAGCCCAGGTAAAGATAAACCTAGCAGTGTAACGATGGGAGGGAGTAAGTTTGGTAATATATAAAATCGCAATAACTCTTTTTTTTCTATCCCACGAGATAAGGCAAAATAGTAATAATCACTCTTTAGAATCTCTAGCGTTAATGAACGGATATATATAATCATACTCCCTAAACCAACAAAAATCATCACAGATATTGGCAAAGTTAAATGCCAAAGCATATCAATATAATAATCAAAACCAACTTTTTCCTCTATGGAGTGAAGTCCTGCTATTGGAAATAGATTTAATGTTAATGAAAAAAATATTATAAATAGTAATGCAAGATAAAATGATGGCATAGAAAAAGAGATTAAAGATATTTGTCTAATAATATAATCTGTTTTCTTCTCAAAATTTAGTGCTGATTTTATACCAAGATATAGCGATAGAGCAAATACAACAACAAGAGCAACTAGATTCATAAACAGAGTTATTGGTAATCGCTTTAATATCTCATTACTTACATCTTGCCCACTTACAAATGATATACCAAAGTTTAAAGTTATAATATTTTTCACCCAATCAATATATTGCATAAAAAGAGATTTGTCAAGCCCATAAACAGCTTTTAACTGCTCTATCGCCTCTTTAGTCATATTTGGATTTAGTTCACCTGCTCCGAAAAAACTGTTTGGGGCTGAATGGATTGCTAAGAATGAGATTATAGATATGAGAAGTAACATAAAGATAAGATATGAAAGTTTATTTATAAATTGTAGCATGGAAAGATTATATCAAAAATATATCTATTCTCCTACAAAACAGGAAAAGGAGAATAGATAGTTTTTAAAAGTTTAATTTAAAATGAAGTTGTATAAGTTACCGCAAACACTGCATCTAAGTTATCAGCCGTTGTATTAGCATAAGTTAAAGATAAGTCACCATTAATCGATTCAAAAGATTTACCGATAGATGCACTATAATAATCACCAGAATCTTCATCTAGTTAAATACCATAAGCAGCACCAACATATAACATACTTAGGTCTTTACCTATTGTAGCCTCAATTATAGTGCTATCTTTATCTTTACTAAGTACACCTTTGTAAAGAGTAGCACCAAGTTCTACACCTACATCATAAGAAGCACCTAAATATAGTTCACCAAACTCATCAAGTATATGCTCATGAGAACCTGTACTATTAGAGGCAGTATAAGCTACAAAACCACCATCTATAGAGATACCAGAAATTTCAGTAGCATAACCAACAAATAAATCAATCTCAGAACCAGTAGTTAAACCTGTTCCCCAAGCACCTGCATAAACACCACTTTCATGCTCTATACCTATCGTACCTTGAATAGTTGCTGTATCATCAGTAAGACTAGCACCTCTCCATAAAGCATTACTTGTTAATGACACATCTCCAGAAACTGTAATAGCATCTGCAGCTAATGATGAAGCTATTACAGCTGCAACTAAACTTAATTTGATTAATTTCATTTTAATTCCTTTTAATTTTTGTTAGAGATATTATGTCAGAAAATTTTATAGAGAGGGGTAGATAAGTGATTAAAAATTAATCACTTATCTTTCTAGTTCTTGTGCAAATTCTATCATAGTACAAAAATGTTCAGCATATAAAGCTGCACTTCCAACTAAGATTCCATCAACATTATTAAGTGCTAAAACATCTTTTGCATTTGTAACCTTAACACTTCCACCATATAAAAGGGGAGCAGTTGATTTTACTTTTAAATCTGTATGGATAGATTCTATATCTTCTAGCGTTGGTGTAAGACCTGTACCTATCGCCCAAACTGGTTCATAAGCGATGATTAGATTATCATACGCAGTATCTATCCCCTCATATTGAGTTGAGATATACTCCATCATTTTTTCTTTACCAGATTCTCTAACCTCTAAAGGCTCACCAACACAGTAAACTATTTTAAAACCTAACTCTTTATAGAAGTTAAATTTTTTCACCAACTCCTCTTGTGTTTCACCAAGAACATGTCGGCGTTCACTATGACCAATTAAAATCGTTTTTATATTAAACTCTTCTAATTGTTCAACTCCTATCTCCCCTGTAAATGCTCCATTTAGTGTCGCATAGGCATTTTGAGTACCAATAGTTACTGTACCATCATTAGAATCTAAACTAGACATTGCAGGAAAAACTAAAACTTCCTGAGTTATACTCTTAGCTTTAATATAATTCTCTAATTCGTTCACATAACCTAAGGTTTGTTTACGAGTAAAGTTTGTTTTTAAATTTGCTGCAATTATCATTTAACTAAACCTCTTCTATTATTAATGGTAAAACACCTGGTAAAATCTTACCCTCAAGAAGCTCTAATGAAGCTCCACCACCAGTAGAGATAAAACTCATCTCCTCTGCAAGACCAATCCTTTGAACTAAGTCTGCAGTATCTCCACCACCAACAACAGTTGTAGCATAAGAATCAGCTACAAAGTGAGCGATTTTTGATGATCCACGAGCAAATTTTTCCATCTCGTAAACACCCATTGGTCCATTCCATAAAATAGTTTGAACATCATTTAAACCCTCACGGTAAAGTCTTACAGTAGCAGGTCCAATATCAAGTCCCATCCAGTTAACTGGTATCTCTTGAGCTGTTACTATCTTACTAACAGAATCAGCTTCAAATTTTTCAGCAGCGATAACATCAACAGGTAAATAAAATTTTACACCCCATTTTTTCGCTTCATCCATAACTTGCTGAGCATCTTCGAGTAGATCATCTTCAACCAATGATGAACCGATACTGTATCCCATCTGTTTTAGAAATGTAAATGCCATCCCACCACCAATAAAAATCTTATCAACTCTTGGTAGTAAATTTGTTAAAGCCTCTAATTTTCCTGAAACTTTGGAACCACCGATAATAGCAGCAAAAGGGCGAACTGGTTTATTAATAAGTTTAGCAAAAAATTGTATCTCTTTTAAAAGTAGAAAACCGGCTGCTTTATGCTCATCATTAAAAAAATCTGCAATTCCTGCAACAGAGGAGTGAGCACGATGAGAAACACCAAAGGCATCATTAATATAAAAATCAGCCATACTCGCTAACTTTCTAGATAAAGAGGTGTCGTTTTTAGTTTCACCACTCTCAAAACGAAGGTTTTCTAAAAGTAAAACTTCTGTTGGTTGAAGTGCATCAGCTTTTTCCATTGCATCATCACCAACTACATCATTAGCTAAAATAACTTCTCTTTTTAAAAGTTGATGTAGCCTTCTTGCTACTGGTTTTAATGAATATCTCTCATCAACTTGTCCATTTGGACGACCTAAATGTGAAGCGACAATTACAGCACAATCTTGATCTAAACAAAAGTTAATAGTTGCTACTGCTGAACGGATTCTTCTATCATCAGAGATATTTCCAAACTCATCCATAGGTACATTAAAATCACATCTTATAAATACTTTTTTCTTTTCAAAATCTAAATTTTTTATACTTAAAAGTTCCATAATAATCCTATTTGCTAATATGGATAGCCATATCAATAAGTCTCATTGAATAACCCCACTCGTTATCATACCATGCCATGATTTTAACCATATCTCCACCAATAACTTGAGTTAAATCCTCAGCAACAATAGAACTATACTCACAACCAACAAAATCTTGAGATACTCTCATATCTTTATCCATAAGTAAAAGACCTTTAAGTTTAGTATCTGCCATCTCATTAAATACAGCAGTTACTTCCTCTTTTGTAGTTTCTCTTTTAACAACTACATTTAAGTCAACCATAGAAACATCTGGTGTTGGAACACGAACAGATTGCCCATGAAGTTTGCCTTTTAGTTGAGGCATAACAAGGCTAATAGCTTTTGCAGCACCAGTCGTAGTTGGAATCATATTAATAGCACCTGCTCTTGCACGGCGTTTATCTTTTGAGTGTTTTACATCTAAAATATTTTGATCATTTGTATAAGAGTGGATAGTTGTCATAAGACCTTTTTCAATCCCAAAAGCATCATCTAAAACTTTTGCAACAGGACCTAAACAATTTGTTGTACAAGAAGCGTTAGAAACTATTTTTTGACCAGCATATAGCTCCTCATTTACACCCATAACAAAAGTATCAGTTGCTGTATCTTTTGATGGAGCTGAAAAAAGAACTTTTTCTACACCATTATCGATATGAACTTGTGCAGATTCTTGAGTAAGAAAAACACCTGTACACTCTAAGACCATATCAGCACCACAATCAGCAAATTTAAGATTTTTAGGATCACGATCAGAAAAAACTCTAATATTTTGTCCATCAATATTTATGTTTTCATCATCAATTTGTTCCACTTCACTCTTAAAAGTTCCATGAACAGAATCGTTTTTTAAAAGATAAAGCATCATATCCATACTAGCCATATCATTGATAGCTACAATCTCAACATCATCTCTTGTTGCTGCAATTCTTGCTACACAACGACCAATTCTACCAAATCCATTAATTGCTATTTTTAATGCCATTATAATTCCTATAATTTTTAATTCGATTATTTTATCCAAACTTAGTTATAATTCCCATTAAATTAGGAATGGCATGGATACTATTGCACTTTTTGGTGGTTCTTTTGATCCTCCACATATCGGTCATGAAGCTATTGTTAAAGAGATTGAAAAACTTAAAATACTTGAAAAAGTGGTTATTATGCCAACTTATCTCAATCCATTTAAGTCAAAATTTTATGCTCCTTCATCATTAAGATTAAAATGGTTAAACAACATTTTTGCCTCTTATGAAAATGTTGAAGTTGATAGTTATGAGATAAATTTACAAAGAAAAGTACCAAGCATTGAAACTGTAAAGTATCTTTTGAAAACTTATAAAAATATCTATCTCGTTATTGGTGCAGACAACTTAGAATCTCTCTCTAAATGGTACAAATATGATGAACTTAAAACTTTAGTTACATTTGTAGTTGCTCAAAGAGATAACATAGATGTTCCAGCTAATTTTATAAAACTTAATGTCGAAGAAAATATCTCTTCAACTTCACTGAGAGAAAATATAGATAAAAATAGATTATCTGATATTTGCTCAGATGAAATAACAAAATTCTACAAGGAAAAAAATGACAAATAGAATAGAAAAAATTACATCAGTTTTAGATACAAATAAAGCAGAAAATATAGAGGTTTTTGATTTAAAAGCAAAAAATTATTTTGTTGATTATGCGATAATCGCATCATCACTTGGTTCAAGACATACAATTGCACTACTTGACCACTTAAAAAATGGACTAAAACCAGCAGAAAAGTTCAACAATGTTGATGAGAGTGGCGACTGGGTAGTTATAGATTTAGGCGATATACTAATCCACATAATGACACCTGAATACAGAATCAAATATGATATGGAAAAATTCTTAAGCTCTCTAGCTGAGGGGAAAGAGGGAGATGCTCTTTAAATTAAGAGTACCTCTTTAGTTAAAATAGCAATCTCTATGATTTATTAAAACTACTTCCTAAAAGAAGTAGTTTAACTCTACACGATATTCGTTGTAAGAAACATCGGCTTTGCCTGCTGTATCTTCATCGCTTACCAATCCGATT
>JAYEKJ010000003.1:0-5136 GCA_034660975.1 Campylobacterota bacterium | reverse complement strand
GTTAAAATAGCAATCTCTATGATTTATTAAAACTACTTCCTAAAAGAAGTAGTTTAACTCTACACGATATTCGTTGTAAGAAACATCGGCTTTGCCTGCTGTATCTTCATCGCTTACCAATCCGATTCTTAACTTAGCTTCTAAATTTTTACCAATATTTTGACGAGCATCAATATGTAAAATATTTGTATCTGCTTGAACACCAGCTTTTGTATCATCGAAATCTTGTACTGCATATCTAGCCATGATACTAAAACCGTTGATTATTTTTGCTTTAGAAAAATCATACCCAACTCTAGCCATATAAGTTTTTGTATTTGCATACCAGTTATACTGAGCCATTGCACGAGTAAATCCACCAGTTGGGAATCCTCTCCATGGTGCTACTATATCAGCTTCATCTGCAATTTGAGAATAACCAAAACGAGCTAAGAAAGCATCATTTTTAATATCTAATCTTACAGCAAGTAGATTAGAATCTAAACTTTTAGAATCCGTATAACCAATAGGATTTGCTTTTAAGTTTGCAACATCATAATCAGCATTTAGATCATCAAACTGTTGCATATACCTAACACCTGGTATAACTTTCCATTTACCTGCAATTGGAATTGCATAGTGTGCTTCAAAAGTAAGATTACTAACAACATCTGGAACCATTGCATAACTAATATTTGTTTTTAAATTTTTAATTGATTTATTTGTAATAGAACCAATAACTAAAGAGTTATCATCACCAATTCTTGCAATTGTTAAGTTTTTATTCACTGCTGAATCATCATTTTGACTCCAACCATTAACAGCTAAAACATCATGACTAACAGTATGGTCACGAAGCTTTTGCTTGTCAAAGTATGCAAGTTGGATCGTAGTTCTTCGTATATCTTTAATAGTTGCACTCACACCATCAAAAGTATTTGGAATCATTTTTGTATCATTTGATTTTGTAAAAACTGATTCAAATAGTTGGCGACCTACAACTAAAGATGTATTACGCACATCATATTGTAAATATGCCTGACCTAAAACACTCATACCAAAATTATTAGTATTAGCAGTATCATTACGAGAAAAAGTATCTTTACCAGCTTTTACTAAACCAACATCTACTACATCCTCACGAAAAAAAGATGGATTTTGAGATGTGTACAAACCAGCCGTCGCACTAAAACCTGCAAATGGTGCTGTTTTATAAATAAAACTACCACCAACCCCTAAAGCTTTGTTATCAAACTTAGAATCATCATTCCAATCCCACATAAAACTATTTGTTCTTAAACGACCATAAAATACACCATCTGAAAAGATATTGTTTATATTAGTCACAGAAGATGGAAGTTTTGTATACTTCACAACCATATTACCCTTCAAAGTAACTTTATCACTTTTAAGTGTTGCTTGTGCTGATGATACTAATGAAAGAGCTGTTATAACAGCTAAACTCACTTTATTTATTTTCATCTAAACCCCTTTGATTATTATTTTTAATTATAAGCTATTTCTTATTAGATAACTCTAAATCTTCACAATTATTTTCTAAAATATCTTTAAAGTTGTATATAGATTCAATATATCTAACAGGCTCACTTCCCCTAGCATAACCATGTTTTAGAGTTCTGTAATATCTTTTTTGAGATAAAAGAGGTAGCGCTTGTTTTAAATCACTCCATACATTTGGATTTAAGTTCATTTTTAGGGCTAATTTTCTTGCATCATATATATGTCCTAGTCCAATATTATATGCAGCTAATGCAAACTTTAAACGGTTTTCACCCTCTACCTCTTCTGGAACTAACTTTAACATTTGGTTAAGATGTCTTGTCCCCCCAACAATACTCTGTTTTGGATCAAGTCTATTTTTTACTTTTAAAAGTTTTGCAGTATTACGAGTGAGCATCATCAACCCCTTTACCCCTGTAAAACTTTTAGCTTTTGGATTCCAATGTGATTCTTGATAAGAGATTGCTGCTAATAATTTCCAAGGAATCTTATATCTTTTTCCAGCATATTTAAAATATTTTTGGTATTTTGGCAACCTAGTTTCTATCCGTTTGTAAAACATTTTTGTATCATAGTAGTTAAAAAAACGAACATAACTGTAATAATGATCTTTTAATTGGCTCATTTTTCCAGTTTGATTAAAATTATTTAACCATGCGTACATATCAACCTCTAACTCTTTAGAATCTACTGCTAAAACCCACGCTAGTTGCTCTCTTCCACTAATTGTAAAAGCTAATGCTATATCTGTAAAATATCTTAAATTCAGTGCAACTATGTTTGAATCAGCGATTGTACAATCTATCTCGTTTGATGCTACTTTTTCTAGTAACTCCTCGGTTGTGACATTTGATGTAAATGTTGCATTTATCTCAAAACCATCATTTTGTAATGACTTAATAGTTTCACTATAGCTTGTATTTTCACCAACACTTATGCGAAGACCAGCTAAGCCCTCTATATCTCTTGGAAATTTTTTACTTCTACTCATACCACGATAACATATAACTTGCTCTTGTACTTCGAAATAAGATGGCCCAAAATTAAATGATTTTTCCCTCTCTAGAGTTTTAGTTAACGATGCTGAAGTGATATGTATGTTCATGTTTTTAGTAAATTCAAGAGCTTCTTTAACAGTATTTACAGTTGTAATATTAAGATCAACCCCTAGATGCTTAGAGTAAGAGTGTAACAAGTCATACTCAAACCCCTGAGCACCATAAGCACCGATATAATATGTAGATGGTGAATTTAAAAGCACCACATTTAATTTTTTTGATTTTTTGATTTTTTCAAGAAGAGTTTGTTTTTTGATTTTTTGTGCAGGCACAAACGCCTTATGACTTATCCAGCCAAAAGTAAAAAATGATACTGAGAAAAATATAGCTAACAAAGCTTTTATATAATAACTCATACCACTAGTTTACAGTTAAAACCTTATGCAAATATAAAACGATTTACACCATCATGATACTCATGGGCTAAAACCTTATCATGTGCTTTTAATATAGAATCAACAAGATACAAACCTAATCCAAAACTATTTTTAGATGGATTCTCTTTTGTAAACGGTTCTATATAGTACTTTATAGGATGTTTTATACACTCTCCTCGATTTTCAAATGAGAGTTCATTATTTATCATCAATATCTTAACATGCTTATCTGGTGAATATTTTATCCCATTATCAATCATATTTTTTATCGCTGTTGTATATAATCTATAAGAAGCAAATATTTTTATACTTCCATCCACCTCTATAGTTACATCATCTCTCTCTACCATTGCCATATCGATAGCACCATCTATAATATCAACTAAACGATACTCTTTAAAATCTCGTTTATCCTCTATACTCGTAACTTCCTCAATCATTGCAAATTCAGATACAAGTGATTCTAATCTACCAAAAATAGAAGTGAATCTATCTCTTTGTTTTTGAGTTGGAAGCATCTGTGTGGCAATTGTACCCTTAGCGATAGGGGTTTTTAACTCATGCATAATATTTCTTAAAAAAAGAGTGCGAGATTCTAAAAGATTTCTTATTTTTTCTCTAGCTGATTCTAATTCATTTGAGATAAGTCCTATCTCATCAGTAGCACTTGTTTTAAATGATATATCCATATCACCATCACCAAACAAAGCAATTTTTCTTCTTAAACGGATTAGTGGTCTTAATTTTTGTAAAATCATAAAAAATGATATAAAAATGATTGCGATTACAGTTGTATAAGTATAAAGAACACTTATATATTTATAGGGTTTTAAATCTTCATCATGAAGAAGGATGGAACTGCTTGGTGTTTGAATGAAAAAATAGATAGTTTTTTTATGTTGAAGCATTGATACTCTTAAATCACTTATATTTTTTTGAGTATATAAGCCTTTCTTATTTAACATTAAAGCTTCATTGATATTTTTAAAACCCTCTTGTTTAAGTATTTTACCTTTTTCTAAAACTATCTTTTTTGCTTCATTTTTTTTCACAATTTTAAGTTTATATATCGCTAGATTTACCTCTAGCATTGTTTGAGAATTATTACTTTGTTGGTTAGCACGATATATTTGAGTGATGATAGAAAACTTAGTAAATATATGATTTATATATTGCTCTTTGTTTAGTTTATAAAATTGAAAAAACACTGCACTAACACTAATTATAGTTACAACTAATGCAAAAAGTACGGTGAGTAATACAGCATGATTTTTCAACTATCTACCTAGCTCACTTTTAATAATTTATACCCAACACCTCTTACAGATTCTATAAGAGTTTTATCACCGAGTTTATTACGGATTCTTCCAACCATAACATCTATACTTTTATTAGAACTATCTTCGTTAATCGCATTTACATTATGAATCAAATCTTCACGAGAAACTACAAGACCCTGTTTTAAAATCATATAAGAGAGGATTCCAAACTCAGCATTTGTTAAGTCAATATTTCTGTTTTTATATGTTATAACCATAGTTGATTTATCACATTTAAAATCACTTTTTGACTCATCCTTAGATTCTACTTTAGCTTCATATCTTCTAAGAACAGAGTGGATTCTAGCCTCTAACTCTCTTGGGTCATAAGGTTTTGGTAGATAATCATCAGCACCTAACTCTAATGCTTTGATTTTATCATTTACATCACTTCTAGCTGATGATATAATAATAGGAACATCTTGACGCTCACGAATAGCTTCACAAACCTCTAAACCATCCATACCGGGTAGAGTTAAGTCCAAAATTACTAAGTTAAATGGTTCCAATTTTAATATACTTACTGCTTTAAAAGGGTCATCTTCAGTGATAACCTCAAACCCAAACTGTTCAAGATACTCTGTAAGTATCTCAGCTAATTCTAAGTCATCTTCAATCATTAATATTTTTGTCATAAGGTATCTTATCTAATGGTAGCTAATGGGGAGTTAATTGTTTAAGAACTTTATAATTTCAGCTATCTATTAACCTGAATTATGCAATAAAGAATTAAAAACTCGAAACTGCCGACAGTACGCTTTTGAATTTGGATTCCCATCAAGTGATGGGAATAGTTTAAAAGAAGTTATATGATTTTATCCAAAAAATAAAGCTATATTATAAGCAATAAATGCCATAAAATAAGCTGTTACAGATGTAAAT
>JAYEKJ010000002.1:0-18680 GCA_034660975.1 Campylobacterota bacterium | reverse complement strand
AGCTAGACTTGATTACAAAAATGTGATGGATTATGCAGTGGAGATGGCTATGGAAGATGGGCATAAAGTGGGGTATAGAGATGGTCAAGAGAAAGGTCTTAAAAAAGGACTTGAGAGAGGACTTGAGCAAGGTTCGAAAAATAAGCAGTTGGAGATAGCCAAAAATCTTTTAGATGTATTAGATATTGAATTGATAGCTTTGAAAACTGGTTTGAGTATTGAAGATATAGAGCAAATAAAATGATTTTATGTGACATAGGCAACACCTCATACTATTTTTTAGATGGTGATGATGATTATAAAAAAGATGTAAACTCTTTTAATCCATCTTCATTGAAAGAAGAAATATATTATATTTGTGTGAACCCACAAGTAAAAATAGTGTTAGAATCTTTAGAAAACTGGATTGATTTAACTCAAAAAGTAAATATGACTAACTATTATAAAACTATGGGCATAGATAGAATCTTCGCTTGTGAGGCGATAACTAATGGTGTAGTGATTGATGCTGGTAGTGCGATAACAGTTGATGTGGTGCGAGATGGAGTGTTTGAGGGTGGTTTTATCTATCCGGGGAAAAAAGCTATGGCTAAGAGTTATAAAAATATATCATCTGCACTTGATTATGAGTTTAATTTTTCTCTAAATCTAAACAGATTACCAAAAAACTCACAAGATTCTATAAGTTATGGTTACTTGAAACTTCTTTATAATGAAGTTATCTCTTATAATATGCCAATCTATTTAACAGGTGGAGATTCAAAAGAGTTTAAAAAAATATTTCCTAATGCTGAACTTGATGAGCTGTTACTCTTTAAAGGGATGAAAAAGGTATTAGAGTTATGAATCCTATACTCTTTTTTTTAGCCTTTGGTGGTGTTTTTATTTTACTAAATATCTATATATCTAAGCGACTGATTCAAAAACTAGATATACAAAAACAAACTCAAATATATCTTCGTATCTTTCTTGTTATAAACTTTTTTGGAATCATCGGTTATATGTTGGGTCGTTACTACATTGATGTTCCTAACTGGCTCTATTTCCTTTTTTCTATCCCTATTGGAATCTTATTTTTATTTTTTTGTACTGCTGTTATCTATGATATATCTAGAGTGATTTTAGCAAAAGTACCAATTTCCCAATCAAGAAGAAAGTTTTTTAAAAAATCTTTGGATATCTCCTCTTTAGTTATAGCAACCTCTTTGAGTGCAAGAGCGATCTATGAGGCTAGATTTGTAAAACTAGAAAAAGTGCAAGTGAAGATTAAAAATCTTAAAAAGCCTTATAAAATAGTTCAACTGAGTGATGTTCACATTGGTGGTTTAATAGATGCAAAATTTATAAAGAGAATTGTTCAAAGAGTAAACTCTCTTACACCAGATATAGTGGTAATAACAGGTGATTTAATAGATATAGATGTGGATAAAGCTGAGGATACATTAGCCATTTTTAAAGAGTTGGAATCAAAGTATGGAACTTTTTTTATAGTTGGAAACCACGAGTATTTTCATAATATTGATAAGATAATTACCAAGGTTCAATCATTAGGAATAAAAGTTTTAGAAAATGAAAATATCTATATAGGGGAGGAGGGTAAGGGGTTTAACCTTGCAGGTGTATATGATATATTTGGATATAGAATGAAATATAAGATGCCAAATATCACTAAAGCACTGGAGGGTAAAAAAGATTCCCCAACCATCCTTCTCGCTCACCAACCAAGATATATAGATGAGGTAACAAATGGTGTTGATTTGATGTTAAGTGGACATACCCACGGAGGGCAACTTTATCCTTTTAGATTTTTAGTTAAGTTTCAGCAACCTTATGTGAGTGGATTGCATCAACATAACAAAGATTTGCAGATTTATATAAATAAAGGAACAGGTTTTTGGGGACCACCCATGAGGCTAGGAGCTAGTTCTGAAATAACAGAAATTATATTAGAAGTTTAACACTAAAAACTCCCCTCATCAAACTTTGAGTTATATTTAGATAAAATGCCAAAAATTATAATTATATAAAGGTCATTATAGATGCTAACAGTTGCACTTCCTAAGGGTCGTATCGCTAAAGATACACTAGAGATATTTGGTAAGATATTTGGTGATGAGTTTAAGTTTGATGATAGAAAGCTTATTTTAGAGACTCCAAACTTTACTTTTTTACTTGTAAGAAACCAAGATGTAGCGACTTATGTTTACCATCAAGCAGCAGATATTGGTGTAGTTGGACTAGACACTTTAGAGGAGCAGGGGCTTGATGTTATTCGCCTTCTTGACTTACAAAAAGGTGTTTGTAAAGTTTCTATTGGGATGAGAAAGGGTGAAAAACTTGACCTTAACAAACCAGAACTTAAAGTTGCGTCTAAAATGGTAAATATCACTAAGCGTTACTTTGAAGAGAGAGCTGTGAGTGTTGAGATTATTAAACTTTATGGTTCAATAGAGTTAGCTCCACTAATCGGTCTTGCTGATATGATAGTTGATGTTGTTGAGACTGGTGCTACGATGAAACAAAATGGTTTAGAGGTTGTTGAGGATATTATGACTTCATCTACCTATTTAATTGCAAATAAAAACAGCTACATCGCTAAAAAAGATGAAGTTTTAGATATATATGAAAAAATAAATGCTGTTATTAAAGAGGAACAAAAATAATCTATGACAAATTTAGATTTATATGCAAAAGCTGAACATCTTTTAGGAATCGAAGAGGCGACAGAGGCACTTTATGATTTATACCGTTCAGAGTTAGATGATAAAGATGTAAAAACACTTCTTGATGTTGGTTGTGGTCGTGGTGGTTTCATGACTAGAATGATTAGTGATGGTGTTAAGTGTAAAGGTGTTGATTTAAGCTCTGTAATGGTTGAAGAGTGTAAAGCATTAGGTCTTGATTCGGAATGTATAGATGCTTCAGAAGTTGATGGAACTTACGATGCTATTGTTTCTATATTTGATGTTTTAAACTTTATGGATCAAGATTCACTTATAAAATTTTTAGATTCTATCGCTTCAAAACTTAATGATGATGGAATTTTTATAGCAGATATTAACACTCGTTATGGTTTTTCTGATGTTGCCGAGGGAAGTATGAGTAAAGATACAGATGCTGAATTTTTAGTTGTTGATGCAGAGTTTGGTAACGATGAACTTCATACTCAGTTTACTCTGTTTGAACAAAATTATGATGGAAGTTATAAAAAGTATCAAGATACGATAGTGCAATATTTTCATAAAATAAAAACTTTTCAAAAACTTACAGCTTTGAAACTTGTTGATAAGCAAACTTTTTCTCTTTATGATACTGAAGATAAAACACTTCTTATTTTTAAAAAGAGATAATTATATACTGTTTCCAATTCTCGCTATAATATCCTAAATATATAAATTTCTTTAATATAGCAAGAGGTGGTACCATGAGTTTTTTTGGAAATAAAGATGAATTAAATAGGCTTAAAAATGAGAATACAGCTCTTAGAGAAAAGAATGATGATTTAACTTATCGTATCACTCAACTTGAAAATGAGATAAATCAAGGTGGGGATGTGGTTGTTGAAAAGAATAGTGCTGAAACTTTAATACAGATGCAAAATTCACATCTCAAAGCAAATATAGTTGATATTCAAAGCAATATGGCTGATTCTGTTAATGCTTCAAAAGATAGTTTAGTTAAAACAAATGAATTAGTTGAATCGATTGCTAGAATCTCAAATAAAACTATGGATGTAGTTGGTACTCTCGATGGATTAAATGAGCTCTCAGATACTTCTATGCATACTGTTCATGGTTTATCTGAAAGAACTAACGATATTACAACTATTTTATCCCTAATAAAAGATATATCAGATCAAACAAATTTACTCGCTTTAAATGCAGCGATTGAAGCAGCTCGTGCTGGTGAGCATGGTCGTGGATTCGCTGTTGTTGCTGATGAGGTAAGAAAACTAGCCGATAGAACTGATAAGGCAGTTAGTGAGATAAATATATCTTTACAATCAATGAGACAAGATGTTGATGGGATAAGTGAGCAGTTTAAAGAGATAAAAGATGGAATCAATGATTCCAATACGCTTATATCAAATTTAAATGATTGTCTAGAGCATGATTCTGGTGAGATGAAATCTGCGTTTAAAGGGATGGGTTTTACAACTGATCGCGTATTTATGTCTTTAGCTAAACTTGATCATATATTATGGAAGGCAAATACATACCACTCAGCAGTTACAAAGAAAGAGCAGTTTAAGTTTGTTGATCATCATAATTGTCGTTTAGGTAAATGGTATTATGAGGGTGATGGAAAAGAGAATTTTTCAACATCACCACACTATTCAAAGCTAGAAAATCCACACTTAGTAGTTCATAATGGTACCCATAAAGTGTTTGACTTAATGGTACAAGAAAATGTTGATATTGATGCATTAGTAGATGCATTTAAAGAGATGGAAAAAGGTAGTGATGAAATTTTCAGTATCTTAGACAAAATTTTACATGATAAAGACTAGTTAATGATAAGTGTACTTTTAGAATTCAGTATGTTCCCCACATCTGACGAGTGCAGAGAGGGTAGCTCTGTTTCTAAGCAGATCAGTAAAGTTATTGCCAATTAACACCGATGGGAACTGTTATAGAAGCATCTAGTATGCAAGAGGCTTTAAGTATTGTAGAGTTGGCTTATGAGCAGTTAGATGGGTGTGAAAGAGTTTACTCTTCACTAAAGTTTGATATAAGAAAAAATTGTGAGAATAGACTAAAAACGAAAATAGAATCTGTTGAAAAAGTTTTAAATAGAAAAGTAAGTCACTAGTTTAGTGGTTTATTTTTTATCCTCTTTTTTACTTTTAAGTGTAAAGTAAAATATTCCTGCAATTACTACAAGAATAACCATTCTAAGAGTCAATGTTACTGGATCAGTTGTGTCATTCATAATAAACTTCTTTTTCGGAGATAATAAAAGGTGGATGGGGTAGAGGGATTCGAACCCCCGAATAGTAGCACCAAAAGCTACGGCCTTACCGCTTGGCGATACCCCAATATTAAAATCATTAATTTTGTGGTGAAATTCTATCATGATAAACTTAGCTTTATCTTAATTCATGAGCGTCATATATTTTAACGCTCATTGTTTTGCTAAAATTTTAGATATAGAATCAAACAACCGTGTGTTGTTGTAAACTCAAAAGCATGATATTGATTATCTATGGAACTTGCTTGGATAATATTTGGTGGTGTTAAATCAACTACTATATTATCTGAACTAAGTTTAACTGCAATATTTCCGAGTACAACATTAACAAACTCTGAGAGTACATCCAAAACCATCTCATCCATCTCTGTATATGGAATTTTTAAATACTCTGAAGTGATATTAATCGCTACACTATCTTCTGCTTGTAGTGCAAAATCTAGATTCTCTTCACCCATCATTTTTTGTAAAGAGATAGTATCAGTTGATGTAACAGATGATACAGGATAAATTTTTACTAATTTGATATTATCATGTATTACACGAAGAAATAATGTTTGTAAAACATTAATAGAGTGTTTAATCAACTCTTTATTGTCCATTGTTTCTATCTGGTCGTCTATCTTTTGCACTTCAATATTTTGTTCTTCATTAAATATGCAAAGCTCTTTATCTAGTTCATCTTTAGAGATGAAATTTTTAAGAAGTAGCACCTCTCCAAAAAAGACTTTATTTTTCTTTTGGAGAGCTATTAGTTCATCAATTTGTGTTTCTGTGAGTAAACCCAAAGAGATTGCAACATCACCAAAACGCTTATCGAGGGCTCGTTGTTTGTCATTGATTTTATTCGCTTCTTTTAGCTTGATAAACCCTTTTTCAACAGCCAATTCACCTAGAGTAGAGTTGTTTTGTGTTTGGTAGTTAACAGCTTCTACTAGTTGCTCTTCTGTAATACACCCATTATTTAAAAGATAATGACCAAAAAATTTGATTGTCATAATTATCTTCTTGAGAGTGATTGTATTTTTGTTATGTGTTCGATGAATTCATCTTCATCAAAAGGTTTTTGAATAAATCCTCTAGCACCATAACGAAGGGCATCAGCTATTTTCTCTTTAGTTCCCATTGAGCTTATCATAAGAACATTAAGCCTACGATGTGCTTTTCTTAACTCTTTTAATGTTTCTATCCCATCTTTTTCTGGCATAACAATATCTAGTAGTACAATATCTGGATTAAATTCATTTGTAATCTCTATCGCTTCATTACCGTTATAAGCATCTTTTATCTCTATATCATCGGTATAATTTTCTTCTATTATTTTTTTAATACTAAAGTGAATTAGTTTAGAATCATCAACTATTAAAAGTTTAAGCATTCGTTAGCCTTATATTTATATTATAGTTTATTGATAAGTACCTTCTAATCAATAAACAAAATATTTTATCTTAAATAGTAAGAGTAGATACTTTTTTATATTTATAATAATAAAATTTTATAAGAATGTATCATTAGGGTACATTTAAAAGATATATATTAAACTTTATATCTATGACTAAAATATATAACTAAAAAGTTAAAAGCAAGTCCAATAACACCGGCATGAAAACCAAAAGGTTTAGATGGTAGTGGTGTTAGTAAAAAGAGTAGAGTAAATGTAACTCCTGCTAATAAACCATAAAGTATACTTTTATGACTAATATTTTTATAATGAACACCTAATATTATAGCGGGAGCAATATGCACTAGAATCTCTAGTTTTATCTGAATTAACCACCAAATAGTTGATGGTAGATTGATAGCAAGGATTACCATAAATGCCATGATAAACCATGAGAATATCTTTCCAGTATATGTCAGTCTTTTTTGACTTGCTTGAGGGTTTTGTTTATGGTAAATATCTTGTGTAAAGAGTGAAGCGATAGCTAACATCGCAGAATCTACCGTTGACATAATTGCAGCGATTGCAGCAGCTACAAAGATAGTTATCACTATATTCATCCCCTCTATATGGGTTAATTTATTTAACATCAGCAAGATGATTTGCTCACTCCCAGCTTTATCTAATTCAGGAAAATGTGCAGAACCAATAATAGCTATGATGATAAGAGGAAGAGTAGTAAGTAGTGGCATAATCACCATTAAACTCAAAGAACGGCGAAGTGTTGTCTCATTTTTAGCTGAGTAGATTCTTTGAATAGCTTGTGGATAAACAGATATTCCAAAGAATATGAGAACTACAACACTCACCCATGTTATCTGATTAGATAAAGTAACAGCACTAAACAGATCGGGTTGATTGTGTAAGAAAAGAGCAGTGTTAGAATCTAGTGTTCCGTAGTGAATCATAACCACACTAAAGATAATAATAACCCCAACAAAAAGTAAAACCCCTTGAATAGCATCAGTCCAAGCAACACTTCTCATCCCACCAAGAGTTTCATAAATAACCATAATGATAGACATAAATATGATTCCCTGTGTGAAACCAATCCCACCACCCGTAACATATTCCATGATGTAACCGATAGCTTTTAAGTTTGTAAGCATATAGTTTGAGAGTGCAAAGATGGAGATTCCAACTATCATATAGGTGAGAATTTGAGAGTTATATCGAAAGTTTATATAATCCCCAACAGTGATAAAACCATGCTTTTTACTTATAGGATATAGTTTTGGAGCATAAAGAAGATAACCAGCGACAATCGCTATCATAAAGGTAAGCCCAACTAAAAAAAACCAACCATTTCTATATGCACTCCCAGCAAAACCGATAAGAGAGTTTCCACTATATTGTGTGGCATACATTGTTAAAAACAAAACACCAACACCAAAACCACTCCCACCAAGATAAAAATCTTTAAGAGTCTCCTCTTTAGATGCAAACTTCCCTGCAAAACCGATTCCAATAAGAGCTAGAAGATAGATAACTAAAAACCAGATTCCACCCTCACTTAAAAGTGCTTCATTATTCATCTCTACCCTTTAATCGATTCCATCTTTTCTCAATCACAAAAATTAAAACAAGAGCATACAAAGTTGTAGCACTAAGTGAGGTATAAACCCATAAAGGGAGACCAAAATAGATAGTAGAATCTAAAAACGGGATAGTTAGAAGCAGGAGTAAAAAGGAAAATTTGAACATAAGTTACCTTGAGGAGATTGGGGTTTAGGGCTGGTTTATTTAAACCAACCCTTCATTTTATCGATTGCAGAATCTAAAACAGATTCATGAGGTTTAGCTTCTTCTATATTAAAAGAATCTTGAAGTTTTTGAAGTAACTCATTTTGCTCACTATTTAAACTTCTAGGGTAAGTGATATCTACTTGTGCAATTAAATCACCTTTACCATGACCATGAACATCAGCGATACCTTCACCTCTAAATGTAAAATGTTGTTTATCTTTTGTACCAACATTTAGTTTTAGTTCTAACTCACCAGTAAGTGATGGTATAGTTAGTGTATCCCCTGCAACTGCTTGAGTGAAAAATACTGGAATTGCAATATAAACATCATTTCCATCTCTTTGGAAATGTTTATCAGCTTGAACACCAAAAGTAACATAAAGGTCACCACGAGTACCTCTTTTACCTATATTACCTTTTCCTGAAACTCTTAAACGGTTATCAGAATCGATTCCAGCAGGAACTTTGATAGTAACTTTATCTTTTGCCTCTTTGTAACCGTTCCCCTTACAACTTCCACATGGCTGAGCTGGTGCAGAACCAACTCCATTACATACTGGACAAGTTTGAGAGAAAGTCATAAAGCCCTGTTTCATATAAACTTGACCTTGACCATCACACTGTTTACAAGTTGAAAGTTTACCGTTCTTTGCTCCAGTACCTTTACAGTCGTTACAAGATTTTTTATATTTGAACTCAACCTCTTTTTCACAACCAAAGATAGCTTCGTTGAAACTTATATGCATATCTATATTCATATCTAGTGGGTATTTTTCCATATCAGCAGGGTTTTGGCGACGACGAGAACCACCTCCACCAAAACCACTAAACATATCTTCAAACATAGAACCTAAGTCATCAAAACCTCCACTAGAACGGCGAGAACCACCACCCATACCTTGAAGTCCCTCTTTTCCATAACGGTCATAAACACTTTTTTGTTGCTCATCACTTAAACATTGATACGCTTCATTACAAAGTTTGAATTTATGTTCAGCCTGTTCATCCCCTGGATTTTTATCAGGATGATACTTTTTTGCCATAGCTCTATAAGCTTTTTTGATTGTTGATTTGTCCGCATTTTGAGATACTTCAAGTATTTCGTAGTAGCTTAATTTTTCCATTTTATCTCACATATTTATAGTATTTTCGCAATTATACCTTTTTTATAGTTTAATTTTAAGTATAATTCGATTTATGAAATATATACTATCAATTACACTTACCGTTTTCCTATTTTTAGGGTGTTCAAAAGAGCCACAAATTGAAAAAATGGAAACTAAAAAAGCTTCTATACTTTTTAAAAAGTTACCAAAAACTTATCTTATAGAAAGTGATTTTAATGAATTACCAAATTGGCATGATGAGAACTATGATGATGCACTATATAGTTTTATATATAATTGTAAAACTTCAAGAACAAAAAAAATATATAAACAGGTTTGTCAAAAAGCACAGAATCTTAATACTTTAAACATTACAGCAAAATCATTTATACAAAATCAGTTTTCACCATATCAAATTAATACAAAACATGGAAAAGAGAGGGGGCTTTTAACAGGTTATTATGAACCAGAACTAAGAGGTTCACTAATAAAAACAAAAAAATATAAATACCCAATTTACGAGACACCAAAAGATTTAATCATAGTTGATTTAAACTCAATCTATCCAAAACTTAAAAATTATAGGTTGAGAGGTAAAATAGTTGGTAATAAACTTATCCCTTATGATACAAGAGCCCAAAGTAAGTCAAAAAAAATTCCAGCTAAAGTTATCTGTTATACAGATTCAAAAATTGATCTGTTTTTTTTAGAGATTCAAGGCTCAGGTAGAGTAGTTTTAAAAAATGGTAAAACTATTTTTATAGGCTATGATAATCAAAATGGGCATAGATACAGAGCAATAGGAAAGTATTTAGTAAAAATAGGGGCATTAAAATTAAAAGATGTATCTCTTCAAAGTATAAGAAAATGGTTAGATAAAAACCCATCAAGAGTAGATGAGGTTTTAAACTATAATAAGTCAGTAGTTTATTTTAAACAAAGAAAAAAACCAGCATCAGGCTCTTTAGGGCTGACTCTAACCCCAAAACGCTCAATCGCAGTAGATAGAAGATATATCCCACTAGGAAGTATGTTGTACCTCAATGCCGATATAAAAGATAAACAGGTCAGCAAAATAGTTCTAGCACAAGACACAGGTGGAGCGATAAAAGGTGCAATAAGAGCAGATATGTTTTTAGGTTTCGGCAGGGACGCAATGAACACAGCAGGGGAGTTGAAATCACCTCTGAAACTTTGGATATTGTTGCCTAAGAGTGAGGGGTAATAAAATACCTAAAATAGGTAAAATATTTTATCTATTTTAAAATCTTAATTTAGGTATAATTTCTTATCTGACAATAATGGAGCGTTTATGAAAAATCCTTTTAAATTTGATATTGAAGTTGAGGGTGCCTATTTTTGTGGAAGAGAGGATGATATAGATGAGGTTACTGATTATATACATAATCAAACTAATCTTATTATGTTCTCAAAAAGAAGAATTGGAAAATCTTCTTTAATAAAAGAGATTTTCTTAAATAAGCTAGATAAAACTATTTTAACAGCACATATAGATATTTACTCTATCTCTAATATAAGAGAGCTTTATGAACATTTAAAATATGGGATAGAGAGTAGTTTAGTTAAAGAAGAGACGAGCTTAGATAAACTAGCACAACTTAGTAATGAGATAAAAGAGTATTTTATAAATACAGATATTAAACTTACTCTTAGTGCAACTCCTAAACTCGAAATAAACTCAACCCAAAAAGATTATTATAAAGCACTAGAACAACTTTTCTTTGGATACTTTGCTTTTCTTAAAAAAAATAATCTTCATGCTGTTATAGCGATAGATGAATTCCAAAAAATCATCTCATTAAATAATTCAGAAAAGGTAGAAGCACTACTTAGAACTATTGTAAACAAAAGAGATAATTGCTCCTTTATATTTACAGGTTCAAAAAGAACTCTTTTGTTGTCTTTATTTAACAGAAGTGATAGACCATTTTTCAAATTAGGCGTTGAATATCAGCTAGATGCAATTGATTTTAAAGAGTTCTATAGTTGGATTAGCGATAGGTTTAAAAGAAAAAATATTATAATTGAGAGTGAAGCTTTTAGATATTTATATGATGAATCAGATGGAGAAACTAGATTTATTCAACTTGTTTCATATCAGATATTTAGAAAACAAAATAGCGATACAATAGTTACTTTAGCAATGATGATAAATTTTATAGAATCTATTATAGAGCGAAAAAAAGATTTAGCTGTTTTACTAGACACCTACACAACAGCCCAACAAAACTGTTTAAAAATTATTGCTATTTCTGATGGAATGAATATTTTTGAAGATGACTTGGTTGGAGCGTATGATATAAAAGTATCATCAATCCAAAGTGCATTAAAATCCCTTATGGACAAGGGAATAGTTTTTAAGATAGATAAAAAAATACAGTTTGAAGATGTTGAGTTTAAGTTGTGGTTGAAGAGGGTATGAGAAATGAAAAGTTATAAACTTTATGATTTAAGTGATGATGAGATTGAGGGGAGAATATGAGTAAGTTGATAATAGACAAAATAGATGAAAAATTTGGCATAAATAATAAAAATGGACTATATAATTTTAAAGACTTAGATATTATTATAAATTTACCTCAAAGAGTTGTAAAATCATTAAAAGAGGTAGAACCAGATAATCTTTTTGTAATAAATGGGAAGGTTATCATTCTTTTTTTTGATGAAAAGGCTAATAAAGAAGAAGTATTTAAAAAGTGTTGGAATTTTGGGGAAGTTCCCATTGTTATAGTTGAAACTCAAACAGATTTTGAAATTTACAATGGTTTTGATTTTATATTAAACAGCAAAAATATACTTGAACTAGAATTAATAAAACAAGATGGATTAAATTATCTATCTATTATCAGTGGCACATATTTTAAAGAGACTAAGTTTAAACAAAAAAATAAAAGAGTTGATAAAGTTTTACTTGAGAATATACAGTATTCGAGAAATCAAATCTTAGATAATTTAAATAGTTTATACCCAAATGATATAAGACAAAACAAAAGTATAGTGAATTCACTTATAGGTAGAATTATTTTCATCCGTTACTTAGTAGATAGAGATGTAACTTTAAATTTTGAAAATATTAAAAAACCACTTACAAATGAAGATTTAAAAGAAATTTTAGATTCTAAAGAGAGAACTTATGAGTTATTTAATTATTTAAAATCAGATGATGGGTTTAATGGTGATTGGTTTCCAGTAAGTGATGAAGAAAAAATAATTGTTAAGTTAGAACATTTAAGTATATTAAGAGAACTTATAAGCGGTACACAAATGAAAAATGGACAGAGATCCCTTTTTGATTTTTATGATTTCTCAATTATACCTATAGAGTTTATATCTAACATATATGAAAGTTTTATAGGCGAAGAGCAACAAAAAGAAGATGGAGCTTACTATACACCTACATTTTTAGTTGATTATATATTAAAATATACAGTAGATGATTACTTTAAAAACAATCCAAAAAAGTATAACTGTAAGATACTAGACCCTGCTTGTGGAAGTGGTATTTTTCTTGTTGAAACACTTAGAAAATTAGTAACTCAATATGAAAAGATAAGTAAAAAATCTATTTCAGCAGAAAAATTAAAACAACTTGTTCTTGATAATATATATGCAATAGATTCTAATCCTGATGCTCTAGCTATTAGTGTATTTTCTCTTTATATGACAATGCTAGATTATCAAAATCCAAAAGAAATAGAAAAATTTAAATTTCCTTATTTGTTAAAAAGTGAAGATAATAATAAACCTAACTTTTTTGAAGCTGATTTTTTTGATATTGGAGCAGAATATAATAATATTTTAAAAAGTAAAAAACTAGATTTTATTATTGGTAATCCACCTTATGGAAAAGGTAGTATAAAAAAAGATTCATTTTCAGATAAATATATAAAATTAAATAAAATTAAAATTGGAAATAGAGATATAATTCAAGCTTTCATGATAAGAGTTAAAGATTTAGTATCAGAAAATACAAAAATAAGTTTTATTGTTACAAGCAAGGTTTTATATAATTTACAAACAAAAGAATTTAGAACTAAATATTTTTTTAATAATTTTAAAATTAATCATATTTTAGAACTTTCTTCAGTCAGAAAAGAAGTGTTTGAAAATGCTGATGTACCTGTATCTATTTTGTTATATGAACATAGTACAGAAGAAGAAGCACGAAAGAATATAATTAACTATATCTCTATGAAACCTAGTCCATATTTTAAGAAATTAAAAATATTGTTACTTTCAAAAAGTGATTTTAAAAAGGTAAATCAATCTAAACTTTTAGATAATGATTATCTATGGAAGATTTTGGTTTATGGTTCTTATTTAGATTTTAATTTTATTAAGCGATTGAAATCTAAATCTTTTAGTATACTTGATGAGCATATAGAATCTCGACCACAAGGCTTAATCATCGGTGGAGGAGATAAAAACTCTACTTTAGAATATATAGGTATGCCATATATTCAAACTAAACAGTTTAAACCATTATATATTGATAAGAGTAATTTATTTTGGGAAAAAGAGTTTGCTCATAGAAATAAATCTATTGAACTTTTTAAAGCACCATCTTTATTGATTTCAAGAGGAATAAGTAGTGAGTTAGATTTGAAAATTGGAATTTTACATAAAAGTTCAATTTTTACAAATTCTATTACATCTGTAAAGTGCAATGATATTGATACTTTATATGGAATAATGGGAATTTTATATTCTTCATTTTTTAAATATTTCATTATGAATACTGACTCTTCAATTGGTATAGAGAGAGAAGAGATATATAATCATGAAAAATTTTCATTACCATATATTAATAATGAAGAAATTATGCAATCAGTAAAAAGTATAGAAGAATACTCAAAAAATACCTTTGCTCAAAAAGACAAAGAATTCTATAATTTAAAAGATAAATTAAATAAAGATGTATTAAAAGCTTTTAATTTGAATGAACAAGAATATTCATTAGTCGATTATACAAATTGTATTGCGATTCCTTGGATTATGCAAAAAAGATATGAATTTGTTTTTAAAGAGTATGATTATCAAGATAAAAAAATAGAAGAGTATGTAAATATATTTATAAAACACTATTCAAAAATTTATGAACAAAATAATTTATACTTTAAAGCTGAAATCTTATGGGATAAGTATGCAATAGGGATTTATTTTAAAGTTTTAAAAGAAAAACCTAATGAAGACATAACTTGGAAAAAAGAACCAAACATACAAAACTTTTTAAAACTGTCTAGTGGTAAAACATTAGAGAATTTATTTATACAAAAAGATATAAAAGGTTTTGAACCTGATGGTTTTTATGTTGTAAAACCAAATGAGTATAAAAACTGGCATAAAGCTATTGGATATTTGGACTTTTATGAGTTTGATGATGCTATTTTAAGAGCAGGAAAATAGATGTTTAATGAATATGAAAACATACTAGATGCTAATAATTTTTTGACTAAACAAATGAATTACATTACTAGATTCAAAGAACTTCTTAAAGAAATATATCAAAATTATGAAATTCTTATAAGAGACAAAATAAAAGTACCAAGAAAAGAAAATGAGATTAGAGATATTTTAGTTGATGATTATTTAAGTAAAAACATTAGTAATTATACTTTTGAAAAAGAGGAAAATAATAATCTAGGTAGAGTTGATATATTTATACAAGATACCCTTACCGAAGATAAACCGAAATTTATAATTGAATGTAAAATCTTAGATAATAAAAATACAGATGGGATGGAGGGATTAAATGCGAAATATATTAAAAATGGTATTCAAAGATTTTTAACAGAGCATTATTTTTTAGAAAATAATTTTAAGATAAATGCAATGATAGGCTTTGTAGTCAGTAATCTTAGCATTACAAATAATATAGTTTCTATAAATATACTTACAGATAAGTTATTGAAAAATCTTGTAGTTGTGAAGCAGAACATAATTTCAGAAAGTGACAATCTTTATAAATCCATCTATTCAACTTGTAATAATAAAGAGTTTAGTATTTATCATCAAATGATGGATTTTTCATTAAATATTAAAGGTAATGAAGAAACAAATAAAATTAATGAAAATAAGTGTGTCGGGAATTCCGATAAACTTAAAATAAACTAACTAAGTTAAAAAGTGGATGTGCCATTAGGTAAATTGTAAATGTATTTTAGTAAAACAAAAATATGAGGGAGTTAAAATGAACCAACCAAACCTTAACACCACAAAAGAGTATAAAAACTTTATAATAGAGATAAAATCTAAAATATCACATACTCAAATCAAAATAGCATCAATAGTTAAAGCTTTTAAATGAAAACTAACCTATCAATTAAAACACAAAGAAAAAAACTCAATCAAGAGATTCTCAAATATTTCGATGGCTCCCCTTACACTGATGGAATCGGGAGAGTTGATACTCAGACTTTACTCAAGCTATTGAAGAGTACTGGTTTTAATGATGAGATTGATGAGAAAAAAGTTATAAAAGTAGCTCGTCAATTTTGGAGTAGTGGGAGTGTTGCAAAACGCCAAGCGATTGTTGACTTTTTTGCTGCTCGTGAGTTTGTTTATATAGATGATGAAAAAATAGATGATTCTTACCAAACAGAGTTAAAACTTAACTCATTATTTGATGAACTAGAGATGCTTGCTGATGAGAGAGATGAGCTTTTTCCTATGTATAAAAATAAAAAAACCTCCAATATAACTTTAGGAAAACTTCAACATCAGTTGTCAGTTTTAAGAAGAGAACGCTTGATAAATCTTGTAAAAGATGGATGTGATGTTGATTCATACTCTGATAATAGATTTGAGTTTAGATCAACGATTGAGTATGATATATTTAATCAGAAGATTCACAAAGAGGATACACTCAAAACTAAAAGATATAAGCTTTTAAATCTTAAATCTGAAGATATACAGAGTATTGTAAAAGAGATTCTACTAGAGAAAGAGAATCTAAAAACAGAACAACAAAAATTTGTAGATAAGTTTGTTGCAAACCTTGAAACTCCCCATAGGTATTTAAACTATAAAGAGATAATAGATTCCCTACAACTCACAAATGTAAAAGATATAAAATATCCAAAGATTAGAGAGAAATATTTAGCCCCTATAGTAACTAATGGAATTGTGTTTAAAAAATTTCAAATTTTTAAAACTAAGCTTAGATTTCAAGTTGAGACTAGTGTAGTTTTACCTCGTTTAGAAAAGCTGTTTGAGTATCTTTTACATATAGATATTGATATGAATTATCTACTCAATGAGATTTGGAAAGAGAGAGATTTAGAGATTTGGGAGTTAGTAATATACACAAAAGAGCAAATTGAGTTTGGCTTTTTTGAAGTATTTGAGAGAATCTTAAAAAAATGTAGGGCATTTGCATCGGTTTTAGATATTGATGATGAAGAGATTTATGCAACTATATATGAATCTTTACTCAAAAGGGTAGATTTTAATCTGATTGTAAGTAAAGGTGTAGAGGCTAAGGTTATAAAACTTTTTGTAAAGAGTTTAAAAGATGAAGTGCATAAAAAACATCGTGAGGTGTTACTTGCTAGAACTGTACGAAATTTTGAGAATCTTTTTCCCATAGCTAGAACAATGAAAAGAAAATTAACACTTCATATTGGTCCTACAAATAGTGGAAAAACATACAAAGCTATGCAAAAACTAAAAGATGCAGATACAGGCTGTTTTCTTGCTCCACTGAGACTTTTGGCATTAGAGGGGTATGAAGAGCTAAAAGAAAAAGGGGTAGCTAGCTCACTTATAACGGGTGAAGAGGAGATTGTTGATGAAGATGCAACGCATATAAGCTCAACTATCGAGATGCTAAACTTTGAGATAGATGTAGATGTTTGTGTGATAGATGAGGTGCAGATGATTGATGACCGTGACCGTGGTTGGGCTTGGGCAAATGCTATCATTGGTGTACCTGCTCATGAGGTTATAATGACAGGTTCACCAAACTCCAAAGATGCCATCATTGCACTAGCTGAGTATCTGGGTGAAGAGCTAGAGATAATCGAGTTTGAGAGAAAAAACTCTTTGCATCTTAATGAGAAAATCACAAAAGAGAATGAAGTTGAAGATGCTACAGCTATAATTGCATTTAGTAGAAAAGATGTGTTACAACTCAAAAAGAGATTCTCCCCTAATTTTAGAGTGAGTGTAGTGTATGGAAACTTATCGCCAGAGGTTAGAAGAGAGGAAGCAAGACGATTTCGTGATGGTGAGACGCAAATTTTAGTAGCTACAGATGCCATAGCTATGGGTTTAAACTTACCTATAAAGAATATACTTTTTTATAAAGCCGATAAGTTCGATGGGGAAAGTAGAAGAGAATTAAAAGCCTCTGAAATTGCTCAAATATCTGGTCGTGCTGGTCGTTATGGTATGCATGAAGAGGGGTTTGTAGGAGCTTTAGATGATGATGTTTTAGAAATCGTTGAATCTAGATTCAATGCAGAGATAGAATCTATACAACTCCCTCTTAAAGTTATGGCAAATATTGAGCATATAAAACTTGTAAGTAATATACTTGAAGAGGAATCTTTAGAAGATATTTTAAAGTTTTTTGTAAAATATATGGAGTTTAACGGCCCTTTTGATGCTGTGAGTTTAGATAATATGTTACGAGCCTCTAAAATAGTAGATAAATATAACTTAGATTTAGAGATGAAATACAAACTAGCATCTGCCCCTTTGAGTTTAAACTCTCCATACCTTGTAAGAGAATATCAGCGATACATAGTTTTACTAGAGAAAAAAGAACAAGTTCCATACAAAATGCCAAAACTTAGAGATAGTATAGCCTCCTCCTTATCTGAACTGCTACATATAGAAGATATGGTAAAAGAGATTTCACTGTACCTATGGCTATCTTATAGATTTGATGAGCAGTTTATAGATGTAGATAAAGCAAAACAAGCAAGAGGGATTCTTAACACTTATATAGAAAACTCTTTGCAGGTAAATTTATGATGATTCAGTTTGTGCTTAATTAGCTTTTATAGGCACGGAGAAGATCAAAATAAACAACTTGAAGTTATTTGTAAAACTGGTGAAAATTCATTTAAAAAACATTTTTTAGGTTTAAGTGATAATGTAACATACTTTGCAGAACAACTCAATGATGTAGAAGTAAATGTATATAACTATGAAGTTGTGTTTAAACCACAAGCTATTATACCAAATCTAGATTTTAGAGGCAGTCTTGATGCTTTAGAAAAAGCAGTTACACCTGATAATAATGATTAAAAAATAGTGAATACTTAACACTTATATAGAAAACTCTTTACAGGTAAATTTAGGATAAAATAAAAATAAAAATGAAAAAAGAAGATAAATGAATCATTCCTTAGAAAAATTTAACCGTTTAGTGGATGCTCTTGGTGAGT
>JAYEKJ010000001.1:0-4216 GCA_034660975.1 Campylobacterota bacterium | reverse complement strand
CCCTTTAATTAAAAGGGTATTCTAGTCTAATTAAGATAATGGATTCTTACTCTTTTACCATACTATCTAATAAATCAAATAACTCTTGAGATGCATCTTCTGTATCTTTAAAAAGTCTAATGATTTCATCAGAATTATTTTTATTTTCACCAGATTTTAATATACTCATAACTTTTGCAACATTATCATGAACTCTTTTGTGAGGAGCTAATAATGATGCGTAAGAACTACTATAAGAAAATTGCTCTTTGCCCTCTTTTGCATACCATTGTCCAAGATTACAAGAGGTATGTGTTGACAAATTAGCATCTACTTTACCATCAAAAACTGAAGAGTAGGTATTGTTTTTATAAATCATATGATCTAGTTTAGCCATATTTGCAAATAGTTCATGACCAATAAGAGTATTATCTTGAGTGATTTTACTTGAATTTTCAACAAGCTCTTGAAGAACCCCTTTAAAATCATCTAATTTCTCTTGAGATGCGATGGCATGAACCTCTATCTGCTCACTGTTTTCACTCATACTCATAGAGTTTTGTTTTAACACACTGATATTTGCTTCAACTTCACTCGTAGCTTTTTGCGTTCTCTCTGCTAATTTTCTTACCTCATCAGCAACAACTGCAAAACCTCGTCCATGCTCACCAGCACGAGCTGCTTCAATCGCTGCATTTAATGCAAGTAGATTAGTTTGATCTGAGATATCTTTAATTAATGCTATTACATTAAATATCTCCTCAACATTAGTACCTAATTGTTGTGATGAGATTCTAGATTCACTTACCATCTCTGAGATATTTGAAATAGTTGAAATAATCTCATTTGTTGAGGATGTAACATCATCTATAACATTTTCTGTTTTAGCATTTAAAACATTTACTTCATTAATGCTTGATACATTCTCATTCATACTTGCTCTAAGGTTATTAGCATTATCAATAGCACCTGCAATCATCCCATGAGATAGAGTTAAAGTTAATTCATTCTTTTTCATACTTTGTTCAATATCTTTAGCTGATTGTTGAACTTTTAAGCTCTCATCTTTTGCCCTGTCTGAAAGCTCTTCAACCTTATCTAAAAATCTATTGAAACTTTTACTAGCATCACCTAGTTCATCATTTGAAGTGATAGGAAGTCTTTTAGATAAATCAGCGTCACCTTGAGCCAACTCTTCTGCTACTCTATCAAGACTTTCAATAGGATTAACAACAGCTCTTTTAATAACAATAACTAAAAATACTAGAATAAACATATCAATAAATGCCATAATATACACTTGTCTCATAAGAGAGTCTTCAGACTTCACTATAACACCATTAACATTAGATATTTTATTTCCACTAATTGCATACCCAACAACAGAACCTGAAAAATCTTTTATAGGTTCAGAGATTGTAAAATATTTATCTGTGATTTGATACTCTTTAATATTTGCAATATCAATATTTTTTAAATCATTAAAAAAATCTTTATTTACTATACTCTCTTTTACAGCTAATGTATAATTACCTATTTTTGGAGCTTTACCCATAAGAGTTGCAATAGATAAATATTGATTTTTCATAACAATAGCCATATCGTAGTTATGCACTTTTTTAGCATTTTTAACAATAGAGTTTAAACCTTGCATAAACTCTACTGAACCTAAATACTCTCCATTATTTATAATAGGAGCTAACCCACGAAGAACTAAACCAGCACGACCAAGTTCTATCGCAACGAGTGGTTTTTTAGTTCTTTTTACATTTAGAACAGTTTTTCTAAAACCACTCAAATCATCACCAAACTTTTTTGGTTTCCAAGCTCTTAAAAAACTATGCACATTAGCATCATGCACATGAACTTTTACATTTTTATAATTAGTATTAGCTTTAAACTCTTTAGCAATTGAGCCAAGACCAACTATCGCTATATCTCTGTTGTTCTCCTTTAAAGCACGAACAACATCATAGTTTTTAGAGATATTTATAGCATTTGTTAAACCTATGCTCTCTTTACCTTTTATAGATTCTCTATAAACAGAACGAAGCGAATCCGATTGTGTTTTATAAACATCATCTTTCATCTCATCAATAGAATAAAAATAATTCATTATAATAATTATAAACCCTATTAATATCGAAACAACCAACGGTATATGAATTTTTTTACTTATGCTCAAACCTGACATAATTAAATCCTTTTATAAATTTTCTAATATTATTGTAACATAAATACAACTAAATTACGATCATTTACATTTAAATATCACTACAAAATTCCCATTATCTAACTCTTCTGATTTGAATTCAAATTTAGCTGATATTCTTTGATACAATGGAAATGGCTCATGAAAAAATTTTCCAACTAATCTATCATTATCATTTTTCAACATCGCCAAACCACACATACAATTTACCATCGGTTCAGGTGCTGTACACTCTACTGCATCAAACTCATAATAGGTCAAACCATTCTGTTCGTACTTATAAAACTTGAGAGTTGCATGTGCTATTTCTACTAGCTCTTTATCCATTAAAATTCCTATTTCTATTTACTATATAGTATATTATATAATAATATTCACTCCTGCAATAACTTTACTTCAAACCCTTTTCTATCGCCATTTAAAAGGGTTACATTCCCACCATGAGATTGAGCTATTTGACGAGAAAGGACTAAACCTAGACCATTTCCCTTTACTTTTGTACTAGCAAATGCTTCAAATAGATCTTTTTTATTCTCAATTGCTATTCCAGAATCATATATAAAAAACTTATGATATTGCTCATCAGCTTCATACACTATCTCGATAACACCCTCATCCTCATCATCTAACTCTATCGCATCTATCGCATTGATAATAAAATTTGAAAATAGCATCTCTAAAAGATCTTTATCTGCATTTAGGGTAAATTTTTCCTCTGGAAAAATAAATGTTATCTCCTTAGAGTAAGCATAATAACCTATCGCCATATCTATAGATTCTTTTAAATCACTCCATATTAACTTTTTTTTATTTGCCTCAACACCTTTTGAGAACATCAAAGTTGCTTTTATGATTCTATCGATTCTATAAACAGATTTTTGAATCTCCTCCACCATAGGGATATTCTCCACCTTTACCCGTTTTTTGAGAGTTGAACTAAGTAGAGAGATTGAGCCAATTGGGTTTCTTATCTCATGCGAAAGATGTGCTGCCATCTGTCCCATGGTTGCAAGATTCTCTTTTCTTTTTTGCTCTGTTATATCGGTCGCACTTAACATAAACTTATCTTTGTATGATGAGCTTTTTACAAGATATGATCTGGAATTATATTTAACCTCATAATCATCATTTTTTATCTCAAGCAACTCCAACAAATCCTCTAGCTCACTAGCGTGTGAATTCTGTAAAAAAATAGAACCATCCTCACTCAAAACCCATATAGGATTTGGTAAGAATTCAACAACTTTCTCAACGGTATCTTGCAGATGAGCATAAGATGTTTTAAGCTCATTAAAATCATTCTCAACCTTATAGGTCTGCTCTATTAATAGATTTAACTCTTCTGGTGTTACTGTGGACATTATAGGTTCCTCTTAAAAACTAAAATTTTAAATCTATTAACTTAACTCACTACTGAGCCAAGAGAAAAACTCTTTTAAAAGTTTCAAATCACCTTTATAATCTTTATCAATTTTATCTCTTGAATCATTTTGCATAGCCTTAGATATCTCATATACATAATGAAGTCTCAAGTTTCCACTAGAACCTGCTATCTTATGAGCCGAGTCTTCAATGATTTTAAAATTTTTGGATTTTATTCCATCTTCTAATTCTAATAAAGTTTTATCCATACCACTAACAAGAGAATTTAAAAGTTTTAGTAAAATTGCATCTTTAAATTTTAAATGTTTTTTAATCTCATCTAAAATATCATCTAAAGATATATCCTTTTGATTAACTTGAATACTCTCCTCTAAGAGCTTTTCACAATTATCAAAATTAATATGAGAATATTTCATAAGTGTATCCTCAAGCTCTTTAGTTATGATTGGTTTTGTAAGATAACTATCTATACCAATACTTAGGTACTCTTGGATATCACTTTTAATAGCATTTGCACTAAGACCTATAATAGGTGTCTTTATACCATTTTTTCTAATGATTTTAGTAGCTTCTACACCGTTCATCACAGGCATATTTATATCCATAAATATCATATCATATTTATTAGAAGATACTTTTTCA